>DASTJG010000023.1:0-22000 GCA_035716785.1 Anaerolineales bacterium | reverse complement strand
TGCTCTGGCTTTCAAGACTCGCCGCATGATCTTGCCTGAGCGTGTCTTGGGAAGTTTGTCGACGAATCGGACATCCTCCGGACGCGCGATGGGTCCCATGTGGGTTGCCACATGCTGGCGCAATTCTTCGGCCAATTCTTCAGAAGGCGCGAAGCCCGCCCGCAAAAGTACGAAGGTATGGATCCCCTGCCCTTTGACTTCATGGGGAAGCCCGATCGCCGCGGCTTCGGCAACAGCCGGATGGCTCACGAGTGCAGACTCCACTTCTGCGGTCCCGAGCCGGTGACCGGAAACTTTGATCACATCATCGACACGGCCGATGATCCAGAAGTAACCATCCTTGTCGCGTTTGGCAGAGTCGCCCGTAGTGTATTTACCCGGGTTTTTCGTCCAGTACTGACTCACGTAGCGGTCCGGGTCGCCGTAAATCGTGCGCAGCATGGACGGCCACGGATTCTTTAGCACGAGATACCCCTCGGTCCCATCCGGGACAGGATTGCCGTGATCGTCCACGATCTCTGCCTCCTGCCCAAAGAATGGACGCGTGCCGGAACCGGGTTTGAGCGGTGTAGTAGGAGTCGGTGTGATCATGAACATGCCGGTCTCGGTTTGCCACCAGGTATCCATGATGGGGCACTTCTCTTTGCCGATCACGCGATAGTACCACCTCCACGCTTCGGGGTTGATCGGTTCACCAACGGAACCCAGCAACCGGAGTGAGGAAAGATCGTGCTTGTTGGGCCAGGCTTCACCGAAGCGCATCAGTCCGCGGATGGCCGTCGGCGCGGTATACAGGATCGTGATCCCATAGCGTTCGACGCATTGCCACCAGCGATTGGGGTACGGAAACATTGGCCCACCTTCGAACATGAAGGATGTGGCGCCGTTGAGCATGGGTCCATACACAATGTAGGAGTGACCGGTTACCCAACCCGGGTCGGCTGCACACCACCAGCGATCCTCGTCCTTGATGTCGAAGACATATTTGAGCGTGGTGTACGTGCCGACCATATATCCGCCGTGCGTGTGGACGATGGCTTTCGGCTTGCCGGTGGAGCCAGATGTGTACAGGATATAAAGCGGATCTTCCGCATCCATCACTTCGGTGGGACATTTGCCGTTGGCAATGGGCAGGGCCAGCATGTCATGATACCAATGATCGCGGCTCGACTCCATCGGGACGTCGTGCCCGATCCGTTTGACGACGATCACATTTTCAACCGAGGGACAATGTTTGAGCGCCTCATCCACGGTGCGCTTGAGTTCGACAACCTTGCCGTTGTTATAGCTCCCATCCATGGTGATGACCAGCTTGGACTGGCTGTCTTCGATGCGTCCCTGCAGGGCATCCACGGAAAAGCCGCCGAACACCACCGAATGGATCGCGCCGATCTTGGCGCAGGCCAGCATGGCAAAGACGATCTCCGGGACACGTCCCATGTAGATCGTTACGCGGTCGCCTTTTCTAACCCCCATCGCCTTGATAATATTGGCCATGCGATTGACTTCACGGTTCATGGCGTAGTAGGAATAGGTCTGATGCAGCTTGCCATCTTCGCTTTCCCAGATCAACGCCAGCTTGTTTTTGCGATATGTTTTGAGATGACGATCGATTGCATTGTGAACGATGTTGGTCTTTGCGCCCACGAACCATTTAAAGAATGGCTTGTTGGAGTCGTCCAGAACCTTGTCCCACTTCTGGAACCATTCCAATTCCTCGGCTTCGGCAGCCCAAAAAGCCTGTGGGTCTTTTTGAGCTTTGGCGGCCACGGCATCCCAGTCTTTTACGATCGCCTGGGTGCACACTTCTTCGGATGGATAATAAACTTCGCCATCCATATTTTGTCCATTATTTCCTTTTTTAGCCATACGTTTCTTCTCCTCTATGAAGTTGGGGCAAACTAGAAACATGGAGACGGAACGCATGGAATGCCCCGCCTCCATATTTAGATTGCAGTTGTCTAATCGGTCGTGGGGGCAGGGGCTGTTTCACGAACTTTTCCTGCGGCCATCGAATCCGATTCGATATCCACATGGGAGGTCTCTGGCACCCACAGGAAACAGATCACAGCGCAAACCGCCGCGACGATCATGGGATACCACAGACCCGCGAAGTCGTTGCCTGTGCGGCCGATGAGTGACAAACCAATGATCGGTACCAGACCGCCGAAGACACCATTACCGATGTGATAGGGCAGGGACATGGATGTGTAGCGGATCTTGGTCGGGAACAATTCAACCAGGAAGGCTGCAATGGGACCATAGACCATGGTCACGAAGATCACCTGTACCAGCACCAACAGGCTCAACATAACAGGGTTGTAACCAATATAGGGGAACAGGAAGAGTTGGCCGGCCTGAGGCGCAAAAGATGCCATTAATCCATAGATCGGATAATAAAGCAGCACAGCCAGCACCATTCCCGCCAGCATGATATTCTTGCGGCCGATCTTGTCGGAAAGCCAACCGAAGAAGATGAACAGCGGTGTACCGAGCAGCAATGCCCCACCGACGATCAAATTGGAATTTACCAGGTCTACTTTGAAGATATTCTGCAGATAGTACAGGGCATAGAACTGTCCGGTGTACCAGACGACGCCCTGTCCCATGGTTGCCCCGAAAAGCGCCAGAGCGACGTAACGCAAGTTGAAGGGATTGGCAAAGCTCTCGACGATGGGATTCTTGGACGTGCCGCCCTTTTGTTTAAGTTTGGCATACATCGGCGATTCACGCAGCGAGAAACGGATCCACAGGGAAATCGCGACCAGCAGGATCGAGATCAGGAACGGAATACGCCAGCCCCAGGCTGCAAAAGCATCCTGGCCAAGAGCATTGCGGGTGATCAGGATCACACCCAAAGAGACAAACAAACCAAGAGTCGCGGTGATCTGGATCCAGCTGGTCATCAGCCCGCGTTTTTCATGTGGGGAATGTTCTGCCACATAGGTGGCCGCGCCGCCATATTCTCCACCGAGGGCCAAGCCTTGTAAGATACGCAGGGTAATAAGAATAATACCGGCAGCTGCGCCCAGCGTTTCATATGTTGGCAGAAGACCGACGGCAAACGTACACAGACCCATCAAGGTCATGGTGATGAGGAATGTATATTTGCGCCCGATCAGATCGCCAATGCGTCCGAAGAAAATTGCTCCGAACGGCCGGACTACAAAGCCGATGGCAAAGGTCGCCAGCCAGGCGATCAGATTCCCCAACGGCGTGCCGGTCTGGTAGAACTTGCTGGCAATGACGGTTGCAAGACTTCCGAAAATATAGAAGTCGTACCACTCGATCATCGTCCCCGCCGCGGATGCAAAAATGATCCGCGGCAGTCCTTGCCCACCCGTGTCGGGGGTGGATGAGGTGGCTACAGCTTGTGTACTCATAAAACTATCTCCTCTCTTTGGCAAGAGCTTATAAAACAGAGGTGCATCCGACACCGCGCATCGGATCCTGAGCCTCTAAACGACAGAGATATAAGCTGCGAGGGAAGAACAATGCCACTGCATGGTCAGGTAGTCCCCGGACGAATTAACATCACTGGTATGTTGGAATGAGTGACGATTCGATCGGCGACACTTCCCAACAGCCAGCGCTGGATTCCGGAACGGCCGTGGGTTGACATGACGATTACATCTGTTTGGATTTCTGAGGCGGTTTGTAAAATTGTTTCTGCAACTGCTCCCTGACGAATTAAAAAAGAAATCCGAAACCCTGCCTTTTGCAATCTGCTTCGCACAGATTGCAGATAGTGTAGAGTCTCGGTTTCCATATCCTGTATGAAATTATGGGCAAGCGTGGGATCAGAAAAGGAAAATTCCGCCGCTGGATTTGCAGATACTCTCAGGAGGACAATCTCAGCCTCTTCATCAGATGCCAGGATCTGCGCGTGGGGCAATGCCGCTTCCGCGAGCGGTGAGCCATCCAGGCAGACCAGGATCTTTTTATAGGCCAAGGCAACCCTCCAGGACTATCAAAGTCAATAAGCCAAAAATTACGGTCCAAATATTGGATTTGTCGTTATTGTGTATTGGATATTTTTGAAGGGAATACTTATAAGTCAGACAAGTTGTCTAGTCCGAAATAAAGAGTTGGGCTATTTTACTCTAATTTGTAGAAAAAACAACCCTGTCAATCAATACAAGTTACGCGAACTGGACAGATCGTGAAATGTCCGTTTTTCTCGAAGGAATCAGTTGGAATTGTAGACTACTCGGCAGCGACAACCGTCTTTTCGCGGCGTAGAATCGACCCCTGGATAATGACCCCCGCCATAAAGAGAATAAAGAACAATAATCCTCCTGTTGCGCCCTGTGGGGAAAAAGCCTGGATGACCATGGAGGCGCCGGCCAAGGAAGACAACGTGATCAGTGCCCAATCAAACAGGACACTGACCAGGATCACGCCGAGAATACCTCCGGTAATGTAAACGATCCATGTCATTGAACCTGTAATGTCCATGCCAAGCATGGTTACCAAGACAGTCAAAACATATCCTCCTGACAAAAAGCCTGCTATCCCGATGACAATGGTCTGTAAAAAGATCGCCAGCAGCGCAAAGATAACGCCGATCGCGAGACCAATAATAACTGCCAGTACATCAGAGCCTTGCCAGAAGCGTGTTGCCAGTTGTATCCCCGTCACAAAGCCTGCTGCCCCCACAAAAAGCCAGAAAAGTTTACGTCCTGCAACCAGCAAGGCGCTGCCAAGGATCAGACTGATCACATTGAGCATCTCCACCTCCCGAGATAAGTTAGGTGATCTTATTTGATGATCGAATTTCAGTCCGGTTCACGAGCCGATTCGCCCAAATTGAGCATCTTTCGATCCTAATGTTTTTCCATATACCAGAGCACTACCTGTGTCAGCACGCCAATCACGAACAAGCCGGAGGTGACCAGGATCTGAGTCATCCAGGGTAATGCAAAGTAGCTTCCTACGTAGTAGGCGCCAATAGCGCTGGAGACGATCATGAGCGCCCATTCGGTGAAAATGCCGAGAACGAGGGCCCCGGTGATTCCACCAATAAGAAATGTCAAAAGAGGCAGTGTAGACACCCCGGGCGCGTAATATTCAACGAGAAGATAGCCTCCAGCGAGAAAACCGGAGACGACATAACCAAGGTGCTCATGGATGATCGGAACGAGCGCAGCAAGCACAGCAAGAAGCCCGATAAATACATAGCTGTACCACCCCGGCCACTGTGACGGCAGGAGAGGTGCGAGCCGAAAGCCAATGAGTGCGGCCATGGCAGCTGCGAAAAGAAAATGAAGTTCCCGCCCCAGAAACAGTACTATTCCTCCGATGATAGGTTTTGCGATTAGCATCGTAGTTTCCTTTCCGATCCACCGAAGTGGAAAAATGTCTGATTTTTGAACCGCTACCTTGCTTTGGTTTGACGGAGTATGTCACGCAGGCTGACCTGGAGTTCCTGCGGTAATTCTGGTGACATCCGCCGCAAGGCAACCGCCAGTAATGGGCTTTTGGTTCCTTTCAGAACTTGCTGAAGAAAATAGACGGTTTCATCAGGCGAGGCTTCAAATAAGGCAACGATCAATTCCTGCAAATCGAATTGTAATGCTGCCGGTGAAGCTTTGATGATGGGCTCCACAATTTCCAGGATCGGGGGAATATTATCAAAATCAGGCGAGGAGATCAGCGGGACGAGTGCCTGCACTCCATTGGACCACATGCGCTGGCGTGCCGGGTGCAGCCACTCCTTGACCAGGATCAAAAACAGATCAGGCGTTTCCCTGCGCAGGCGGGTGAGACTGGTTGTGAGCAGCGCAGCGCGGACCTCGGGGTCGCGCACGGCCTGGGTCCAGGCGGTCAGGCGCGCCAGCAATCGTTCCTCCTGGGGTGGGATGCGTCCCAGCAAAAAGGCAGCCAGCAGCCTTGTTTCGAGCCAGCCCTCGTCCCACAGGGCATCTGCCAACTCGAGGGCGAGAATCGGCTGCTTTTCTGCAACGGGCCCCAGTTCCTTTTCGATCTGCCGCAGAACAACCACGGGTGTACGATAGGTGGGGAGGACCGAAGAAGGCGCCACACTCTGACTGCGCAGGCTCCGGTTGACGTAGAATTCCAAAACCTCGCGCAGTTCGCGCAAAAAAACCGTCGGCTCGCCGAAAATATCGGCTAATTGCACGGTCTGTTTTTTGAGGCGGGCTAAATCAATTGCGGGCATGGAATGGGGTAGGGGCGCAATACCCCGCACCTGCGGTGGGGGCAGGTGTATTGCGCCCCTACAATTAATACGCTCTTCCGAAGATCACTTTCTTATCGGCTTCACTGCCGCAGACGACACATTTGCCTTTTCCACCGGGCTGTCCTTCCAGGGGGATGCAGCGCGCGGTTGCCTTGGTGTCTTCTTTGATCTTTGCTTCGCAATCTTTACTGCCGCACCACCAGGAAAATGCCCATCCAATTGCAACGATCTCTTTGAGTTCATCATAGGTCTTTGGCTCGTGGATGTTTGCATCGCGATATTCAGTGGCGCGCTTCAGCATGGAGACATGGATATCGGACAGGAGTCCGCTCACGGTCGCCGCGAGACCCGCCTGGGGCACGAAGGATTTGCCCTCGCGTCCGGCCACGTCCCGCCTTGCCAAAGCCACGGAGCCTTTTTCCACATCCCTGGGCCCGATCTCGACGCGTACAGGCACGCCGCGCATCTCCCAATCGTTGTACTTGAACCCGGGGGTGACCTCCGTGCGGTCGTCCATCTTGACGCGGATCCCCGCTGCCTTGAGTTCAGTAAAGACCTTGTTGGCAACTTCCATCACTTTGCTGTGTTCGTCGTCGCTCTTGTAAATGGGAACGATGACTGCCTGGATGGGCGCGATCTTGGGAGGCATGATCAATCCCTGGTCGTCGCCGTGTGTCATAATGACCGCGCCGATCATGCGGGTCGAAAGTCCCCAGGAAGTGGTATAGCAGTATTCCAGGGTGTTGTTTTGATTGAGGAACTGGATATCGAATGCCTTGGCAAAGTTCTGACCGAAGTAGTGGGACGTGCCGGATTGCAGGGCGCGCTTGTCCTGCATCATTGCTTCGATGGTGGTAGACATCACCGCGCCTGCAAATTTCTCGGTCTCGGTCTTGACGCCTTTGATCACAGGCACCGCCGCGTCGTTGATGGCAAAATCGGCATACACATCCAGCATGCGATAGGTTTCTTCCTGAGCTTCTTCCGCGGTGGCATGAGCGGTGTGACCTTCCTGCCAGTAAAACTCGGCAGTCCGTAAGAAGAGCTTTGTGCGCAATTCCCAGCGCAGGACGCTGCCCCATTGATTGATCAGGACGGGCAGATCGCGCCAGGATTTGATCCACTTGGAATACATGTAGCCGATGATCGTTTCGGAGGTGGGGCGCACCACCAGAGGCTCTTCGAGTTTTTCGCCGCCGCCATGCGTGACGACTGCAAGCTCAGGCGCAAAGCCTTCCACATGTTCCTTTTCCTTTTCAAAGAACGACATGGGGATAAGCATAGGGAACGCCGCATTGACGTGACCCGTCTCTTTGAAGCGCCGGTCGAGCCCGGCCTGCATATTCTCCCACAGCGTCCAGCCGTAAGGCTTGACCACCATACAGCCGCGCACGGGAGAATAGTCCGCCATGTCCGCTTTCAGGACAAGTTTGTTGTACCATTCTGCAAAGTCTTCTGCTCGTGTTGGTAATTTATCTTCAGCCATTCTTCCTCTTTGTTGATAAGTAGTAACGACTTAAGTCGTTACTACGGATTTATCCAGCATCTTCACGGCAGTTTGCACATCCTTTGCGAAATTCAGGATCTCGCGTTGACGTGCAGGGACATAGGCATCGAACTTCTGGATGAACTGATCGAAGACAGACTGCCAGCCATCTCCGATCAGTATCAACGGCCTCCGGTGCAGGGACTCCACGATCATCAGGTTCCAGGTCAGGGAGATTTCAGTCAGCGTGCCGGGGCCGCCAGGGAGGGCGAGCGCCGCGTCGGATTCGTGGATGAGGGTATATAGCCGATCCATCAGCGTTTTCTTGCGCATCTCTTCCACCACCCAGGCATTTGCCCGGGTGGGACGCCAGGCTTCAATATCCTCACACGTCACACCGATCACGTGTCCGCCTGCTTCACGCGCGCCGCGCGAGACGGCTTCCATCGTGCCAATGTACCCGCCTGTCAGCACGGTGTGTCCGCGCTCGGCTAACAGCTTGCCGAGTTCCATCGCCTCGGTATAGGCTGTGTCACCTTCTTTGGGCTGTGAACCGCCAAATACACTAACTCTCATTCTTGATCTCACTCTTAATTTTATCTAAAAATGCTTTTCAGATCGACTTCTGCTCAAACAAAAACGACTCGCCAGAGTCTGGGAGCCGTTCGGAGCGTGTTGAACTGAACCTTATCCAGACCAGGCAGGTTTGTACAGGAGAGGGGACGGTAACGGGTTCAACATAATGAGCGCATTATACTATAGTGCCGCATGTTCTGGCGGTATCTGCTACAATACCCATGTGGAACAAAATTATTCCGGGGCGCTCGAACGATCTTTAGATGAGACGCGGCAAACCATGCTTCGGCTTGTGCGTGATGAAGCGACGCAGCGCGGCTTGCCGCTTTATATCGTCGGCGGCTCCGTGCGGGACCTCCTGCTGGGCCGCCGTTTAAATGACTTTGACCTCACCGTGGAAGGGGATGCGATTGCACTGGCAAGTTCCCTGGCTGCCAAACACGGCGGTGAGGTGACTGCGCACAAAAAGTTTGGCACTGCGAAATGGTTTCTGCCCCCGCACCTGACACCTGAACATCTGACACCCTTCGACACTCCCTTCGGTCGCAGGGCGGCGCCTGACACCTCAACACCTGACACCCTCGATTTGATTTCAGCGCGTTCGGAAACGTACAAACATCCCGCCGCGTTACCGACAGTAAAACCGGGAAGCCTTACCGATGACCTCCGCCGCCGTGACTTCACGATCAACGCGCTGGCGATCCGGCTGGATGGCACTCACTTTGGTGAACTGCGTGATGACCTGACAGGCATGCAGGATTTGGAAAAAGGAATCCTCCGTGCCCTGCATTCAGGCTCGTTCATCGATGACCCCACGCGTATGTACCGCGCCGTCCGCTACGAGGGGCGTTATGAATTCAGGATCGAGGAGGACACGCTGGCGTTGATCCCCGGAGCGTGCCCCTTTGTTGAGAAACTCTCCGCACAGCGCATTCGCCATGAGTTGGATTTGATCCTGGATGAGCCGAACGCGGTGTCCATGCTAAGGCGGCTGGATGAATTGGATTTGCTCGCTCCTATCCATCCTTTGCTTGCAACCTTTAGTCAATCGAAGCTTGTGGCTCTGAAATCCGACGACCCTGCACTGCAAAACCGAAATTCGCGCTGGGTCCTCTGGCTGATGCACCTCACTGAACAAGAGATCGAGCGCCTCAATGAGCGCCTGCATTTCAGGGCGGACCTGCTAAAAATATTGCGTTCTGCATCCCTGCTCAACGCAAACCTGACGGTGCTGGTTGGATTGAAACCAAGTCAGGCTGTAGAGTTGCTGGAAGGATATTCGTTCAAAGCACTTGAGGTCGTTTCCGGTGCCGTGCAGGATAAAGAGATAAAAAATATTTTGACCAGATATCTTTCCGAGTGGTGGCTTGTCCGGCCCAAAACGACAGGTCATGACTTGAAAAGACTTGGCATCCCATCCGGTCCCAAATACACTGAGATCCTCCGCCGTCTGCGCGCCGCCTGGCTGGACGGGGAAGTGAAGACGGAAGAAGGAGAAAAAGCCCTGCTTGGTCGTTTGCTGAATTAAGACCTGCGAAGGCTGGCTTACTAATCAGGAGAACCTTCACAAGGTTTTATAATTCCCATTATGAATCTTCAACCCTACCTCACTTTCGCACGCCAACTTGTCCAGCGCGCCGGGCAGATCACGCTTGGCTATTACAACCAGGGGATTCGGCACGATATGAAATCCGACGAGACCCCCGTCACTGCCGCGGATCGGGCGACGGAAGAATTCATCCGCAGCGAGATCGAGAAGACCTATCCAACGCATGCGATCGTGGGGGAGGAGTTCGGGGAATCCCCCTCTCCCAGAGGAAGAGGGGCTAGGGGTGAGGGTGGGAATCCCTTCCGCTGGATTATCGACCCGATCGATGGCACCAAGTCGTTCATGAAGGGCGTTCCTTTCTATTCAGTGCTGCTGGCGTTGGAGATCGAGGGAGTCTCACGGGTTGGCGCGGTTTGTTTCCCTGCATTGAATGAAACCCTCTGCGCGGCAGATGGACTGGGCTGCTGGTGGAATGACAAACAGACCCGCGTTTCAGAGGTCACTAATTTGAAGCAGTCCGTCTTCACCTACACCAGCTGGTCCGGCTTCCGCACCAAGAAGCGACTCCCTGTATTCGAGAACCTGCATAAGGAATGCTTCTTCGGACGCAGTTGGGGCGACGCATATGGCTATCACATGGTCGCGACCGGGCGCGCCGAACTCATGCTCGACCCGACTGCGAGCATTTGGGATGTGGCCCCATACCCGCCCATCTTCCGTGAGGCGGGAGGCTTCTTTGGGTCATGGAATGGTGAAGAGGGTCACACTCACGGAGAAGGATTGGCCTGTAATGCCGCGCTCAAATCCAGGGTTTTGGAATTAACGCGTAGCCTTATCTGAAACTCTCTTTACTTGCTTAATTTATTTTATTGAGCTTTTCAGAGCGTCGATCAATTCCTGTTTTTGCTGGGCATTCATACGCGAGTTGGGATGGGCGATCCAATATTGAATGGGCGGCATCTCGCCCTCCTGGATCGCTTCGCTCATTTCATCCAATTCCCCGGGATTGTTATTCCAGTCTGAAAAGTTGAATTGCTCTCTGCCCTCGATCACATCCATGGCGATCAACCACGAGCCGGGCGCAATATTACTATACCAGGGCCACTCCGTTTCATTGCTATGACACTGGAAACAATGCTCCTTTACCAGCGCGCGCGCTTGCGGGCTTGACCAGTTTGGCTCCGAGACAACAGGTGGGTTCGTACGGGTATGTCCGAATGGGATGAGCTGGATAAGTAAGAATATCAATACAAACACACTGAGAATCTGAAAAAACCTTTTCTTAGGCATATCTCTCTCCTTGTGAAATCAAGAACAAACGATGGCAATTCTACACCTCTCTGCCTGTTGATGATCTAGATGTTTGTCCTGAATCTAGAGAGACATGTTTCTCGCGCAGTGCAACGAGAACGGACGGTTTGCAACAACACTATTCATAGTGCTTTTTTATTTCCGAAGCATACTTTGCACCAACTTTATCTCTGTTTGTCTCCAGCCAGTCTGCCAGACGGGTCTTGCCGCGCGGCGGTTCCTTCGAGACCAGTAACCCGGCCATCAATCCATCCACTTCCTCCGGGGTGAGGATCACGTCGCCAACAAAGAGACTCAGGAACTGCGCGGCGAGCAGCGCCAGCCGCGGCGGGACCGGGATCAACGGTCGCCTGGCGCCGATCTTTTCACCGATCAACCCCACCATTTCCTTGAAGGTGAAGATGTCCGGACCAACCGCATCGATGGTGTAATTATCGGTGCGGAAAACGCCCTCGACGGCCAGTGCCGCGACATCATCCACATAGACAGGCTGCAGCTTGTAGGACCCATCCCCCGGCAGGGCAAATAATGGGAAGCGCCTTAGGAGATAGGCAATGTTGTTAATCAGAATATCTTCATCTCCAACCAGCACGGTGGGGCGCAGGATGGCATGCCCCAATCCTGAGTCAATGACTGCCTTTTCATTGGCGGCTTTTCCCCAAAAGTAGGGCAGATGCGATTCGGCCGAAGGATTTGTGATGCTGATGTGAACGATCCGCTTCACGCCTGCGGCTTTTGCCGCGTTGACCAGCTTGCGGGTGTTCTCCACGGCGCGCGGCTGCGTGTTTTCGCCTTTGTCGAAGCGGACCCAGTAGGTGTTGACCAGCACATCCACGCCCTGCAGACTGCGCGTCATACTCATTTCATTGAAATCAAGCGGATACGCCTTGACCTTGCCGCCAAAGGGATCGGGGCGATTCGGATGGCCTGTCAGTGTGATAACCTCTTCGCCACAATCCAGCAATCGCTTTGTAATATATTTTCCTGAATAACTAAATGCACCTGTCACTGCGATTTTCATTTGACCTCCACATTTCTTGATCTTGGCGCGACCAGTGCGAAGAATGAAACAACCAGACCAACCCCAATTAGAGCCACCAGCAGGCTGCCCAGATTTCCGCTTAATTTCCTTGCAATTTCAAAGAACGATGTTTCTGCATTTGTAGCTTCTGGCTTGTAAAGTAAAGCAAAGATGATTGGCATGCCGATAAGAATAATATTGGAAAATGCCGTCCAGAACTCGGCGCGGTCTTCGGTACCGCACAAATCCGTCAGTATTTTTCGCAGGAACGGACGCAGGTATCGAACCAGCAATGTCGTGATGACAATTGTGAGGGCGACCTCGATGATAAAAGAAAGCACAGTATTCATTTTTTCTCCTTTAAAGTGGCGCTGCCATCTTGGAGACAGCGCGATTTATTTCAAAACGCCTAATATTTTTTGGACGTTCACTAATCCCAAACGTTCCAGCCTGACAACTGCTTTGGTAAGGCTGTCAATTGCATCGAAAAATTCCTGTAGTGCCTGTACTCGCTCATAGACAAACTGCCACTCTTCAGCCTCTACCCAATTCTTTTCCATTGTCTCCAGGGTTTCCTTTACCGAGCGGACGGCGCGGTCGAACTCACTGTTCTGTCTCTCCTTGAGAATGGAACGGATAGTCGCATAGAAATCCGTTTCGGCTTCATAATAATCCTTGCGGTCGCCGAGTTTGGTAGAGCGGTGGACCAGTCCCATGCGGGCCAGGGTACGGATCTCTGTACTGATCGCGCCTTTGGTCAGCCCGGTTTCCTGAACGATTTCGTCCAGGGAGAGCGGTATGGGGGAGAGATAGAGCACCGCGAAGATAGCGCCCATCCCTTTGGGGAACCCCCAAAAGCGGCTGATCTGGCTTAGTCCCTGAGTGAAGTCCTCTTTGATTTTTTTAAGTGACGTGGGCATTTGGTTGCCTCGTTTTGTACGTTTAGTATTTACTAAACGTAGTATACGATTGTGGAGCGGATTTGTCAAGAATCAAAAAGCAGGATGTGCCGCTCTATTTCGAGATTGTTTTACTGGGGGATTTTCAATGCCTTGTAAATCTCAGCGTTGCTCAAAGCGGCAGGTAACGCCAGATACCTGTAAAATTCGAAATTGATCTTGCTTTGGGCTGTACCAGATTGGAAGATGATACTTACCTGTCCCGGGCCTCTACCCGCGATTTCCCCGGCTGGAATATTCTCGATCACTTGCATGACCTGCACGATCCACTTGCCCAGGTTGGCTTCATCCACCAGGTCATCCACTTGCAATATAAGGTCGAAATCCGTTTCCCTGGCGAAGAAATTGGCAACGCTTCCATCCGGGCGAATGCAGTTTTCCCCGTATGCCAAAGCACTGGCCTGCGCTTCCGGCTGAAGCGCCTGGATCGACTGTTCGAAGCTGCTCGATAGTTCGGGCAGGTCCTGGTATGCCCACTGAAACGCACAGCCCCGGGAAGTGGGTAGAGCGGCTGTCGTTGGAAGTGCGAAGGATGTTGCAGTGGGGGGAGGAACGGTTTGAGGAGAGGCAGCACCTGTCGAACAAGCGCACAGGATCAGGGTCCAGAAAAGAAGCGCGGCGAAAATCCTCTGCATAAAGGCTCCCTGTTGGTTCAACGGATTTTACCCGGGTTCCGGCATAGCTTCCTGTTTTTCCTCTTCCATCCTCATCACTTCGCGGATGAAGAAACCGGCGAGTCCCATCCCCGCGCAGGTGATCCCTGCCACCCAGAACCAGACCTGGATGCCGAGCACATCGGAAATGGGACCGGCGATGATCAGCCCAAGCGGCGAGACGAGCATCGCGGCGCTCATGATGAAGGCGAAGACGCGTCCCTGCATTTCGGGCGCGATAACCGATTGCAGGATCGCGCCATAGGAGCCGTTCACGATCGGCAGGATCAGACCGGTCAGCGTGTTGGCAGCCAGGGCGAGCCAGAGCAAGCCCGCGGGCGTGAAACCGATCACGGTCGTACCAATGCCCAGCACGACCAGTCCAAACTGGGCGGTCACAATCCTCTTTTTGAAACCGCCCCAGGCCCCAAGCAGGATTCCGCCGACGATCGTGCCAATTGCAAATGCGGCCTGCCACCAGCCCAGTTGTTGTGCGTCACCTTTGAAGTGCTTCAGGATCAAGAGGGGAGTAAGTGACTCAGCCGCGCTGTAGAAGAAGTTGATCACCATGACCATCCCGAGCACCACCAGCAGGCCGCGCCAGGCGAGGATATAACGGAACCCGGCCGCGAAGTCCTGCCAGAACGTCGCTTTTGTAGCTGCGCTGCGTTCGGGCTGGGGGATCTGAAAAAAGAGAAGAATGGTGATCGCGAGCAAAGCGGTCCCCACGTCGATGGAGAGGATGCCCTGCATCGGCAGGAGTGCATACAGGAACGCACCCAGCGGAGCAGAGATGATGTTCAGCCCGCCGTAGAGCGCCTGATTAAATCCCTGCACGCGTGCCAGATGCTCTTTCGGAACGAGCAGGACCACCGAAGCGCCAAAGGCAGATTGATGAAAGCCGCCGGCCACGGCCCGCACAAAAAGCAATCCGTAGATGTGCCAGATTTCGGCGCGACCGAGTGCGAACAATACCACAAGCACCAGTGTTGCAAATGCAACGGTTGCATCCGCGCTGATGAGGATGAGACGGCGATTGCCGCGGTCCACCCAGGTGCCAATGAACGGGGAAAGAATCACCTGCGGCAGCAAGCCCATCAGGGAGGCGATGGCAAGCGCGGTCCCCGAATTTGTCTTTTGGGTGAGATACCAGATGATGGCAAATTGAACGAGCTGGCTGCCAAGCAGCGAAAGCGCCTGACCCGTCCACAGGGTGAAGAAACGCGGCGCCCAGTTCTTATTCGCCAAAGGTGGCGCGGTGGTCGTCGTCATAAGTTCCCTAGATTCCTTTACCATAATAAAGTTATCTAAAAAAAGCACCGCCATTGCCCCGGCACCGACCAACCGGGGCGGTGTGCACCCGATTTCGAATTGCTTGGCAATTCGTGGCAAATCGTGCGTTCGGTGCAGTGCAGGTGAAGCAGCCGGGGTAATGACGGAACCAAACCTGCCAACTGTACCGCGCTTTTCGTTCCGTGGGATGACGCGTCGGATGTATAGCGAAGTGCGGCAAAGAGCGGTAACGGCGTGAACGATTCGGTCCTGAAGAACGGTGTATAAACCTTGCAAAGAATCGCTTTGTGAATTACTTCGTGAGGAGATCGAATGCCGCAGCTGCCATCAGGGCTGTGCTGCGCACCAGCGCTTCTTCATCGAAATCAAATTTGGGATGGTGATGCCCATAATATAGATCGCGCTCTTTGTTCGCGGAACCCACAAAGAAAAAACAACCATTCACATGTTCCAGTAAAAACGCGGCATCCTCCGCTCCCATCGTGAGATGACCGGCAGTGCGAAGATCAGCACCAGGCAGAATGCGACGGGATGTCTCCTGAACTTTTTCGCTGATTGCCATATCATTGACCAGGGGTGGAGTGATACGCTTGATCGTAATCTCAACCTGACATCCCAATGCTTCGGCGGTCCCGCGCACGATTTGCTCGAATCGTTCATGGACCTTTTGTCTGGTCCCGCGCTCAAAGGTGCGGATCGTGCCCTCGAGGGTTGCCTCCTGCGGAATGACGTTGAAGGTTGTCCCGCTATGGACATTTGTGACACTGACCACGGCTGTAGCCAATGGATCGACATTGCGTGAGACAATGGTCTGTAGCGCAGTAACAATATGTGCCGAGGCGACGATGGGATCGATGGCTGCATGCGGAATCGCACCGTGCCCACCCTTGCCGGTCACTTTGACCGTGAACAAATCTGCGCCTGCCATCATGGGCCCACCCGCAATACCCAGCCAGCCAAGCGGCTCTTCATTCCAGATGTGGAGGGCAAGCATCATATCCACTTTGGGACTATCGAGCAGGCCGTCGCGCATCATCATTTCCGCTCCACCAACTTCCTCTCCGCTGGTGCCTTCCTCGGACGGCTGGAAGCAAAACTTGAGCGTGCCTGCCAGTTGCTCACGATGGGCGTGCAGGATCTTTGCCACCGTGAGACCGATGGCCGTGTGACCATCGTGCCCGCAGGCGTGCATGACACCAGGAGTTTGTGAGGCGTATTCCGCGCCGGTCTCTTCGGTAATGGGCAGAGCATCCATGTCGAAGCGCAACAGGAGCGTGGGTCCCGGCTTCGAGCCTTCGAGCAGACCGACGACTCCGGTCTTCCCCACGCCTTTCGTCACCTCGATGCCGAGCGCTTCCAGTTCCTTTGCCACGATCCCGCCCGTGCGGATTTCGCGGTATCCGAGCTCGGGATGCAAGTGAAAGTCACGGCGCAGGGATTGGGTGTAGGGGAAGAGTTGTTTCGCTTCGTTCAGAAAGTCGATCATAGATAAATCCTTTTTATGCAGGTGACAGTCACCTTTGTGGACCATGTGCAGGAAAGATCCTGGTAATTTTATGCTGGTAGATTTTATCCCAGCTGCCGCGCGTGACGTGATCATCCTCCGCCACCATGAGCAACGGGGGCAGGTCGCCGGTGAAGGCAAAGCCTTCGTCGAGAATGAGCGTCACACTGTCGTCACTGTGACCCGGTGTGGAAATAATTTCTCCGGCAAGCCCAAGTCCCGCAAGAAATTTCCGACTGTCTTCAAATTTCAAAACCAGGTTGTCGTTTTGCGTGATCTCAACGTAGGGGAGATTCTTGCCTTTGAAGAACTCAGCAAATGGAGCGATGAAGTCAACCTGGTTTTCGAGCAGCACAAGCTTGACCCCAAGCTTTTTCAAATCCTGCGTGATCCCGGCATGGTCGGGATGGAAGTGCGTGACCAGGAGATATTTGATCTCGTTGACTGAAACCCCTTTGCGTTTGAGTTCCGCCATCAGTTTGGGGAGCGTGCCGGGCCAGCCGCAGTCGAGCAACAGTTTCCCGCCTTTGATTTCAAGAAGGTAATAGTTGGTCGAGTCGTAACCGACATTGACGATGTTCATAAATAGATGGTCTAATAAAAAAATAAACCGTCATTGCGAGCCCCGAGCCTCAAACGGCGAGTGGGCGAAGCAATCTCATGTGCTGTAACGAGAGATTGCTTCGTCGCTCACTAACGTTCGCTCCTCGCAATGACAGATGCTATCGATATTTCACCACACGGAATCTTTCTTCGTAGCGTGGGTTTTCATCGGTGCTGTCCTCGGTCCGGCGGGAGCGCATCCGCTCTGTGAATTTTTCGACATCGCCGATCTGGGTTTTGTGTTCCAGCAATGCTTCGAGTTTGATCGGCCAGGTTTCGGTGATATCCAGGATGACGTTGGGCTGCATGGTCAGTGAGCACCAGACTTCCTTTGGCATGTGAGGCTGGTGACCTTCTTTCAGCAATTCAGGGAAGAAGACGGGACTTCCCGCTGCTGGAAAGACCGCGTCGAGCACCACCTGTCCCGCGGCGCGGTGGTCGGGGTGGTTGATGCCGTAGGCAGCGAACAGGGTTTGCGGGTCGCAGGTGACGAGAATATCCGGCTTGAACTTGCGGATGATGCGGACGATGTCACGGCGCATGTTGATGTCTGGCACAAGGTAGCCGTCGGGGCAATCCATGAAGTGGACTGCTCCCGCGCCAATGATTTTTGCCGCGGCGAGCTGCTCCTCGTGGCGGATGGCGCAGAGCGCGTCGGTCGTCATGTCCGCGGGGGTGGAGTCATTGAAGCCTTTGTCGCCGCACGTCAGGATCTGGTAGGTGATGTGGTGCCCGGCGCGTGCCCAACGCGCCAGGGTCGCGCCGCAGAAGAACTCAGGATCATCCGGGTGCGCGAGGATAACAAGAATATTCTGAGGGGAGTCCCAGGAATCGGGGTGGGTCATGTGTCAGGTCCCGCCACGCGGGATGGCGCGTGGCGCTCATTTCAGGCGGCCAGATAACAAGGTGCCGGTGTCAGGTATCGGCTGAGAAGGAAGCGTGGTGGTTTATGACTTGCGGTTGCCGCTCTGTGATCTACGGTTGCCGCTGTCTGTCTTGCGTTTGTTGGGTTCCGGCGGGCGATTACTGTTCTCCGGTTTTTCGTTGCTGCTGTCCGCTTTGCGCTCGCTGCTTTTTCCGCAGGTACATCCGCCGCCCTCGTGACGGTCACAGGGCGCTTCGGCTTTACGTCGCAGAGCTTCGAGTTCGTCCCAGGGCTGCAGGTCTGTGTGGTCAAACGTCTCTATAAAACGCTTGCCTTCCTCACCTTCCAGCAGCACCATGACTTTGTTACTCATGGGCAGGACGTCCACAACCTTGCCTTCGCCTTTGGGTGTGACCACGCGTTTGTTGCGCTTGGGCAGCTGCTTGCGCGCCTCCACATATTGCTCGAATTCGTAAATCAGGCAGCAGCGCAGACGCCCGCACATCCCCGTGATCTCATTGGGCGTGAGCGAGATGCCCTGTTCCTTTGCCATCTTGATGGAGATGGGGGAGAAGTCTGTCAGGAACTTGGAGCAGCAGCGGGTCTCGAGCCCGCAGGCGCCCATGCCGCCGATGATCTTCGCCACGTCGCGCGGACCGATCTGCCGCATCTCGATGTGAGTATTCGGGTAGAGGTCGTGCATGTCCTTTTTAAGGGACTTGAGATCGACCTTTTCCTCACCCTCGGTGCTGAAGAGGAATGTGAGGCGCGAGCCGTCGTAGTTGTATTCCGCAGCGACGATCTTGACTTCCCTCAGTCCGATCTCGGAGGCGCGGGCGCGGCAATTGATCATGGCCTCGGTCTGCTTGGCCTGCCAGGTTTGCAGCAACAACAGATCGCGCGGCGTAGCGCGCCGTTCCACGAACCGCCAACCGCCATCCGGCTTTGGAGGCACTTCCTTGACGAGTTGAACCACCTCGCCCAAATGTCTGCCGCGTGAAGTATCTACAATGACGTGCTCACCGAGTCCCACATCGGGGACGGTGGTGGAGTCGAAATGGTAAATCTTGCCAACTTTGGTGAAACGTACACCGATAATGTTAGGATTCATGAAAGTAATTATACCGTATCGGAAATTGGAGAACCGGTCGCGAGCTTGAGCCTGTGGCCACAGGTGAGATCACGTCGAAAATTCTTGAATATGCGTTCGAAATGCGCGAAAATGGATCTGACCCGTTCTTTAACTCTCTTTTCGTAAGATTCATCAGAGATTCAGTTTCAAATATCCAAAGAGCCTTAAGTTTCTATTTAGAAATGAAGGAGTGCCCCATGAGCGATCGCAGAAAAGAAACACGCCGAAGATTAGTGGCATTTACACCGGTCTATGATCTGCATCCAAGGATCCTGTTGGGCTATCTCGGGGACCTGACCTTACGTGGCGCGCTGGTGATCGGCACAAAGTTAACCACAATCAACAAGGAAACGACCGTGGAAATCAACTTTCCCAGTGAAGCGCCTGACCAGCCTGTTCGCTCTGTGAGGATCCCTGCTCGGATCGCATGGTGCCGTACGGATGAAAGTCCGCAATATTACAACATCGGGATCGAGTTTACTGAGGTGTCTCCTGAACATCAGGATTTATTTCAACAGGTTCTGGAAAGATATCATTTTCGCCATACTCTTTCAGACGCCAATCCAGATCAAAGTGACACATCGATTATGTGATCAGGTGATCGGGTAGATGGTCGGTATGGTTGATATAGGCGACGGTGATCTCATCCTCATGGATGTCGAAGCGGCTGATGGAACAGTTGTTGAGAAGGAACCAGGATTTCAAGCCGTGAGACGCCTGCCGCCAGGGGAGTTGGATGATTGCGGACAGCAGTCGCATGAAGAAACCACCGTGACTGACCAGCGCGACGCGATGCTCGGGCCGGCCTTCCTTGTCGCGGTGACGGGCGAGCAGTTCGGCGAAGACCTGATCGGCGCGCGGCTGGCGTTCCTCCTCCGCCTCGAACGGTCGGTTCCACCAACCCCTCTCGTCCAGATCGTCGGAGAGGGCCAGCCTCTGGAAGTTTTCCATGAAAAAGGAGCGCGGCTTGCCTGACAAGCCCACAATGTTGGACTTGTCCCCGCGACTGTAGATGCCGCCCTCTTCGTGGATCTCCTTCCATGCGATCAAAGGGATATCCAAAGCCTGTGCAATGGGAGCGGCTGTGAACGCGGCCCGCTCCATCAGGCTGGTGTAGACGTGCGTCAGACCGAAGCCATAACGGTTTTGACTGTTCCAGGTTTTGGTATCAGTGATGGCTTGATTCTTCTTTAGAAACTCTGCCAGGAGGCGGGCTTGTTCCTTTCCAATTTCTGTTAGCTCTGGGTCAGGGCTTTCCTTGTAATCTGGATCGTCCCAACCTGCATTGTTTACAGATTGTCCGTGCCGGATGAAATAGAACTCCATTAGTTTAAGTTTTCCTCTTTATTAGTTTATGTGTCACCTTGAATGAAAGGAGGGGCTCCGCCGCCGCTTCGACTTCGCTCAGCGCGATATGGCGGAGCCGCTTCGCTACGCTTGGAAGGACATTCGGTGCTGGATGTCAGATGCTTCCCACCTTCACAGATCAAGCTCACTACACAAGCCTCGTCTTAAGAAACTCCCGTATCTCCTCGGGCTTCCGGGAAATATCGACGGGGATGACTTTTCCGGTCACTGTGATCTCATCTGCCATGCGCCCGGTGCCGCGCATGACAAAGGTTATGCGGTTTGCCAGCAGGCTGTATTCCACGTCTGTCCGTGAAATATTCCCGCCGTTGATCAGGACCGTGATCGATTTCTGATCTCCGGCAAGCGCGGTCGCGATCTTCGAGATCCAGGCCGATTCGTCGCCCCAATCGTCGCCCGGGATCAGGATGAAATGCGTGTGATTGGGGTCCAGAATGGATCCTGGTTCTTCCTTCATCAGCAAGCTGTCGAAGACAACACCGATCAGCGGGAAGGAGAACTTTTTTTGTTTGCGCTGTTTACCGATCTCGGTCATGATGCCCGCCTGCGTGCCTCCGTCGACGACCACAGACCCGGTCTCTTCCGCCAGGTTCGCTACGATCCCAATGGCTTTGCGCATGGGAAATTTATCCAGGAACCCGATCCCGCCCGCGCCACCGACCAAAACAATGACCGGTTTGGGGTGCGGGATTTCAAGCTGTGTAAGCGCTTCTGAAATTTCTTTGTCTTCTGTAATGTTCGCTGCGTGGACCGTCACCCTGCCTTTCAATGAAATTTGCCTGGTAATCATTTCTCTCTCCTCACTAAAACTGGATAATCAATCCGCGCTGATGGCGTTTTCTGCCGCGCCCGTCTGGCTGCTGAGATAAAACAAACTTGCCGCGAAACTTATCAACATAACCAGAGCACCCGTCATAAAGGGAAAGTTTATATTTAAGTCCAGCGCTGCGCCTGCCCAGAGCGGTCCCACGACGCGCCCCAGGCTCATGTAGGCGTTGTTCAATCCCATCGCCACACCCTGACCCGTCTCGGCGCGTTTGGAGATCAGGGAGGAAACGGCCGGTCTTAACATCGCGTTGCTCAGAATGAAAAGGCTGGTCATCAAGATCACGGTGAACAGGTTATAGGCGGTCAGCATCAGCAGGAAGCCAAAGATGCTTGCAAAGAGCGACCATTTCACAACAGCGACATCGCCCCATTTGCGGGTGGCGATGCCTGTGAACACACCCTGCACGACCGCAGATACCAACCCAACAATTGTCAAAATCAATCCAATCGTTTGCGAATTGTAGCCAAAGCGCGCTTCCGCGTAATAGGCATAGATGCCTTCGAAGTTCGTCAGGGCAAAGTTGTGCAGGAAGGCGAGGACGAACAGGAAACCGAGTGGTCCCAATAGCGCCAGCCACATCGATTTCAACTGTGGTCCGCGGAAACCTTTGATACCCGCGGTCCGCTTGTCAGGGTGGAGCGACTCGGGG
>DASTJG010000022.1:0-9120 GCA_035716785.1 Anaerolineales bacterium | reverse complement strand
CCAACCGAGAGCTTTTCACCAAACTCATTGCAGGTGCTTCGAAAGTCTTTGGCAAATTCAAAACTCTCCGGCAGGTTGATAGTGTATTTCGCCCGTTGGAAGAAACTGGATGGGTCCTCGTCAGTGGGCACCAGTCTGAATGAAAAAGGATTGTTCCGAAAATCAGCATCCTTGTAAATGACGTTGAAGATATCCAGCCGGAAGCCGTCTACGCCCCTGCTTAGCCAGAAACGGACGATATCGAGCATGGCTTGCTTTACTGCCGGATTGCGATAGTTCAGATCCGGCTGGAAGGGCAGGAAACTGAACCAGAAATACTGTCCGCGCTCTTCGGCGTAATGCCAGCCGTTGCCGCCGGTCATGCTTTGCCAATTATTTGGCTTATCCTGCCAAATGTACCAATCCGCTTTAGGATTGTCGCGGGATGAACGCGACTCTTTAAACCAGGGGTGTTCTACGGATGTATGGTTCATGACCATATCCAGGACGATCCTCATGCCGTGTTTGTGGACTTCGTCGATCAACTGCAACGCGTCGTTAAGTGTTCCATATTCGGGCGCGACGTCAGTGTAATCCGAGATGTCGTAGCCGAAATCGGCCTGGGGAGAGGAAAAGAACGGAGAGATCCAGATCGTTTCGAATCCAAGGTCGCGGATGTAATCCAGTTTCTGAATGATGCCCGGCAGGTCGCCGATCCCATCCCCGTTGCTGTCGTAAAACGAGCGCGGATAGATCTGATAAATGGTCGTCTTGTGATACCAAGGAAGCGATGTCATGGATGCCTTTCTACTGTTTCAGTCATTGCGAGCCTTCGGTAGGCAATCTCATGCTCAATGTACAGGGAAAATTGCTTAGCTGTGAACTGATCGTGGCGCCGCGTCCTTGCAGCTTTCTGGTTGGAGCGTAAATGGTCAGTACATCGCCTTCAATCGTTGCGTCGTGGGATTTCATGCCGGGCCGCATTTGCCAGTATCCATCAGTGAATTTCATGGTGATTTCCTAAAGAATGGTTTGAGTAGCCTTGCGCCGGATGATACCCCAAACCCGTACAAAAATCCTACTGCGAACGCATATTCGATGCGTTATGATTAATTATTGGAAAGGAGATTTTATATGTCACGTACGTCGAAGTTTTTAGCTGTAATTACTGCTGTGGTGTTTCTGCTTGCCTGCAACTTTGTTACCCAGCCATTCAAGGATGCCGGGAACCTGGCGGAAACCGCGCAAGCCATAGGCAGTTCCATCCCGATGGAGACTCTCCGGGCATTGCCTTCCGCAATCCCCGCCGAGACGCTCCAGGCGCTCCCTTCACTCGTTCCAAGCCTCGAAGCATTTGCGACAAGCATGCCTGATATCGGAAATATTCTTGATCCGCAGGGCACTCCGGTTCAGGAATGGAAGGAAATTCCCATCATGCCCCAGGCGACGGCCGGTCAGGAATTCCCGGAGAGCAATATCTACAGCTTTAAGGCAAATGTCACGTCGCAGGAAGTTCAGGATTTCTATGAAGAGAGGTTGGCCGCTCTCGGCTGGACTCAGCCGTTTGATATTCCCAATGAAAGTGGAGAAGTGAGCATGATACTTTTCCAAAAAGGAAGTAATGCTCTGACCATCATGGTCATGTCATCGGAGGGTTCCACAGTAGTTACTTTGACATTGGTATAACCAGAAAGAATTTTGTGAAAAAAAACATCGTTGTCTGTTTGCTCTTGTTTGCACTTACAGCCTGTTCTGGTGTTGTTCAGCCGACGCCAACTCCTGTTCCCACATCAGCTTTTACGGTTCCAGCTCTGACCGCTACCCTCACTCCGACAAACACCCCTTTGCCACTGACCGAAACGCCGCCGACTGCCTCTGCATGGAATGGAATTCCGATCATGCCCGGCGCAGTCACAGGGGATGGAGACGAGGAAGGCTACGTTTTCACGATCAAGGCAACGCCTCGGCAGATACAGCAATACTATCAGCTTGAGTTGGGCAAACTCGGCTGGGGGTCATTCGTAGAAGGAGATGGGGTCACCTCGCTAACTTTGACCTTCACGAACAACGCCTCCGAGATGCTCACCGTGAGTGTAATTGCGAAAGGGGAGGAAGCTCTCGTGCTTTTAGAGAAGTAAGATAGCTTTTTAAGAAAGAGGTTCTTTGCCACAGAGAGCATTGAGTTTTTCTCTGTGATCTCCCCCGGCACCCCCCGGCACCGAACCGCCGGGGCGGTGTGCACCCGGGGCAGGTGTGTGGCTTACCTCAATATCACCACCGAGTTAACAAATTCGATATGGGGGAACATTTTCGTTTGGCTCACGTCAGGAAATAAATTCAATACATCCTCAAGGAGAAAGCTCACACCCGGAAGGAGGGCTTATGGCCTGACATGAGCCTGTACGAACAACAGGAACGCCGACCTGTCGAAGATCCCGCCTGCGCGGGGATGTTCTTGTGATTTTGTATTCCAAAAAAAAGAATAAAGGAGAAGGAAATCATGTTCACGAAATATAATGCCCTGCTCGCGGGTATTCTGCTCATATTGCTGTTTACCTCCGCTTGTGGTGGTGCGCCCGCCTCCACGGCAGTGCCTGTCACTCAGGAAGACTCAGATTACGAATTCTATAATGAACCCGCGGTGACCGAAGCACCAGCCTTTGAAATGCCGATGGCAGAAGAACCGGCATCTGGACTACCTGATCAGTCAGTGTCGAATTCCAGCCAGCCGCATCCTCGATCTAATCACGAACCGTACGATATGTTCTTCGAAGACTACGGGGTCAATCCTTCGATAGACACCGAAGACGACAATCTTTCCACCTTCGCGCTCGACGTAGATACAGGTTCGTACACGGTCATGCGCAACTATCTGAGCGAAGGCAATCTGCCGCCAGCTGATTCGGTGCGCGTGGAGGAATATGTCAATTACTTCGATCAGGGTTATGCCAATCCGCCTCAGCATCAGGCGTTTGGAATCTATATTGACGGCGCGCCGGCGCCCTTTACACAGAGTGAACGCTATCACATGCTGCGCGTAGGCATTCAGGGCTATCAGGTCCCTGAACACGAACGCAAGGATGCCTCGTTGACATTCGTGATCGATGTCTCCGGCTCGATGGATATGGATAACCGGCTTGGGCTGGTCAAGCGCTCGCTGGAATTGCTGGTGGAGCAGTTGCGGTCGAGTGATACTGTCAGTATCGTTGTGTATGGAACGGAAGCTCATGTTGTCCTGGAGCCGACGCCGGGTTCTGACAAGGGAAGGATCCTCGATGCGATCTATGGTCTGCATCCCGAAGGTGTCACCAACGCTGAAGCAGGCATCCGCCTGGGCTACAAGATGGCCATGCATGCCTATAACCCCAATGGTATCAATCGGGTGGTCTTATGCTCGGATGGCGTGGCAAACGTCGGTGAGACGGGGCCCGACGCGATCCTCGAAGAGATCCGGGGCTATGTGGAAGAAGGGGTCACGATGACAAGCATCGGCTTCGGTATGGACAACTACAACGATACCCTGATGGAACAATTGGCTGATAACGGCGATGGCTTCTATGCCTACGTAGACGATATGGACGAAGCTCGTCGTCTCTTCGTCGATCAACTCACCGGCACACTGCAGACCATTGCCATGGATGCAAAAGTACAGGTGGACTTCAACCCCGAGGTTGTGATGCGCTACCGCCTGGTCGGTTTTGAAAATCGGGCGGTTGCCGACGAGGATTTCCGCGATAACAGCGTGGACGCGGGCGAGATTGGCGCGGGTCATTCCGTAACGGCTCTCTACGAGGTCAAGCTCTATCCTGAAGCGTATGGGAATATTGCAACTGCCTTCATGCGCTGGCAGGATCCAGACACGCGCCAGGTCATCGAGCTCTCACAGGATCTCAGCGTTGGCGAATTGGAAAGAAACTTCGAGCATGCCGACCCGTATTTCCAACGAGCGGTGATCGTTGCTGAGTATGCCGAAATTTTGAAGGAAAGTTATTGGGCCGAGGAAAGTTCGCTTCGGCACGTCTATCGCGAAGCGGAACGCGTGAGCGAATTGCTGCCCCGGGATGAAGACATGAGCGAATTCATGCAGTTGATCCGCCGGGCAAGCCATCTGACGGATTGATTCAACAATTCATGTTGTGCATGTAGGGGCGACCCGCTCAACGGGAGCAGATTACCTGATGGTCACGACGGGTCGCCCTTACTGAGTCCCAACGGTTATAATTCGGGGGAATGAAGACCCAGATCATCACGCTTGAATCACACGATGACCTCATCTCTGTGCGCGATAGAATGTCGTGGGCGAAGACGCCGCGCATTCTGCTGGTCTGGCCCAAGTATGAGAAGATCGCGCTGCGGCAAGTGGATTTGAAAGTCCTGCAGAGACACGCCTTATCCCTTGGCGCGCAATTGGGGTTGGTGACGCGTGCACGGCGTGTGCGCGAAGATGCGGAGGCATTGAAGATTCCCGTCTTTGAGTCCACCGGACAGGCCCAGCGCGTGGCCTGGCCCGCCCCTCGGCGCAAAAAGTGGGCGTATCGCCCTCCTCGCAGGGATCTGCGCGTGAAGCGGGACCAGTCCCTGGCAAAGGAAGGCGCGTGGCGCACCCATCCACTGACACGCATAGTCGCGTTCACCATCGGTGTGTTCTCGGTATTGGCTCTTGTGGCATTGTTCATCCCGCGTGCCCGGGTGAGCTTGCATCCCCGGTCGAAACTTCAAAGTGTTGTTTTGCCGGTCACAGCGAATCCTTCGGTCGATGCGGTTTTCATTACAGGGAGCATCCCGGCGCGTGAACAGCGTGCAATCGTGGATGGGACCAAAACAATCACTGTGACGGGTGAAGGTGTCATTCCGCAGTCGAAGGCGAGAGGGACGGTGATCTTTCGCAATCTTACACAGCAGGCAGTGACAGTTCCTGCGGGGACGGTGGTTCGGACGGCGGATGCAGACGCGGTCCGTTTTGTGACGACCAGCGCTGGAGAGGTGGAGGCGGGGATTGGCAAGATGACGGAGCTTCCAATTGAAGCGGTGGACGGTGGACTCTCCGGCAATGTAGATGCGGAAACAGTCGTGGTCGTCGAGGGCCGGCTTGGACTCTCGCTCTCTGTGACAAACCCTGAGGCGCTGAAAGGCGGCCGGGAGATCCCGTCGGTGCAGGCAAGCGATGCAGACCGCGAGCGTATTAAAGATGAGTTGCTGAAGGAGCTGGAAGAAAAAGCACGGGCACTGCTTGCAGAGGAAGTGGATGCCGGTGACATTCTTTTTGAAGATACCTTCGAAGTGGCGCAAGTCCTTTTGGAAGAGTATGACCCACCTCCGGGCGCAGCCAGCCCCAAATTGACATTGACTCTGCAAGTGGAATTTTCCATGCGCTATGTCGCCGCGTCCGACCTGACCGAGCTCGCTGCGCTGGCTCTGAACGCTTCGCTGCCCTCAGGCTTTTCCACGGCGTCTGAAGCCTTGAGTGTTGAGCCTGTGACCGAGCCGACCATCGATGATGATGGTTCTGCACATTGGACAGTCCGTGCCGAACGACGCATCGTTCAACAGATCGACAATGCGCAGGTGATGCAGTTGATCCAGGGAGTTGATGTGGAGCGCGCCCCGGTCCTGTTGAAACAAAACCTTCAACTCGAAGATGCGCCTGAAGTTAAACTTTCTCCTTCCTGGTGGCCCTGGGTGCCGATCGTACCGTTCCGGATTTCGGTTGTGACGGAATAATCATTCTGCCACAGAGACTCAGAGAAAGCTCAAAAGGCTCTGCGTGCTCCCCCGGCACCTGCGCCCGGGGCAGGTGTGTGGCTGAGAGCAGTTTATGAGAATTTTAGCAGTGGACCATGGTGAAAAACATATCGGTCTGGCGCTCAGCGACCCGACCGCGACGCTTGCCAGCCCTTTGCGCGTGATCAAGCACGTCTCGCGTTTACTGGATGCCGCGCAGGTTGCCAACCTGGCTGCCGAAAATGATGCAGCTTTGATCGTGATCGGTCAATCCTATGATGAAGAGGGCAGGCCAAACCTGGCCGGCCGGCGCGCGGCCAAATTTGCCGAAGCATTGAAGGAACAAACACAAATTCCTGTCGTTTTATGGGATGAATCATTTAGTACTCAGGATGCACGTGCAGCCCGCGTTGAAATGGGCGTCTCGCGCAAAAAACGCGCCGGTCACATGGACGAACTAGCGGCCGTGATGATCCTGAAGTCTTATCTGGATACCAATAAACCAACGGTTGAATAAATCCAAAATCGTAAATCGAAAACCGTAAATCAACTTGATGCGTAAACTGATTGCAGCCAGCTTAATCCTTTTCATATGTGTGGGGTTGTACATTGTCTTCCTCTACATTCCATCCCGCGCCGCGCGGATCTATGGTCCGCCTGCGCCATCGCTTTCACTGCCACAACGCGTGCAGTATTCCGCCCTCCTGCTCTGGTATGACGGCTTACTGACCCAGCCGCGGGACTTGAGTGGAACAGCGCAATCCTTTACAGTGGAACCTGGCGAGTCTGTCAATTCGGTTGCCAATCGCCTCGAAGGTGAAGGGCTGATCCGTGATGCGGAATCGTTTCGTTCCTATCTTATCTATTCAGGCCTGGACACCTCTGTCCAGGCGGGGGAATATAAGCTTAGTACAGCCATGTCCGCGCTGGATGTTGCGCATGAATTACAGGATGCAACTCCGGAAGAGATCACCTTTGTCGTTTTGCCCGGCTGGCGCGTGGAGGAGATCGCCAATTCCCTCGCGACGTCCGGTTTGCAGATCACCTACGACCAATTCCTCGAGGGTGCTAAGGTACCGTCCCAGGAGTTCGACTTCCTGGCTGGCGGCAGTTCTGTTGAGGGGTTCCTGTACCCCGATGCCTATATTTTCCCCCGTACAACCTCTTCGGCAGGCGAAATGATCGATCGAATGGTCCGCAACTTTGCTGCGCATCTTACGCTCGATCTAACGAATGGATTTGACAGGCAGGGGCTGACCATCTATCAGGCTGTGACGCTTGCCTCGATGGTGGAGCGTGAAGCCGTGCAGGAGGAAGAGCAGGCGTTGATTGCTTCTGTCTATTTGAATCGCTTGAATATCGGGATGAAGCTGGATGCTGACCCGACTGTGCAGTATGCGATCGGGTATAACTTTCTGCAGCAGACCTGGTGGACGAATCCGTTGAGCCTGCTCGATCTGGAAGTCAATTCGGTATACAACACCTACCGTTATGAAGGCTTGCCGCCCACACCGATTGCCAACCCGAGCCTGGGCGCGCTGCGCGCGGTCGCGTTTCCTGAAGAGACAACCTACTATTACTTCCGCGCCAAATGCGACGGCTCGGGTTCCCACGAGTTCTCAGAGACATTTGATGAACATTTGCAGTATGAGTGTCCGTAATTTTTTGCAGGAAAAACCAAAGGGAGGAATCCCCTATGCGATTACTATTTCGAATCACTATTTTGCTCACCAGTTTTCTCTTTGCTTGCCAGCCGCTGAAGCCAACTGATATTTCTCCGCCAACGGTTCTCAGGGAATTAACTCCCAGTGCGGCAGAAACGCCAGTCACCACTCAAACCACAATTGTATATCCTTCTCTGGCTACCGCCACTAGTGAAGAAAAAATAAAAACTATCGAATTGCCTGAATGGGTTAAGAGATCATGGACTGGTGGACTCTTAGTATTGCCATATCGAGACGCCGCGGGTGGCAGACCTTCCAAATCCATTCTTGTGAATCCAGATAATGGTGATACCTTTATTGTTGATTTACAAAAGGAGTTTTACCATTATTACTGGAGAAATAATGAGCATGTAGTCTTTTTTCATGAGGGAGATTGCAAAGGGTCACCTGAAATGATCTCAGAACTAAACGTGTTTACCAGCATTCTTCAGGTGTATCAAGCGAAAGACCACCCTGAGTATGTTGTGAGTTGTACCCCTGATTCTGGTGATGAAATCGTCCGAATTAATTACGAGCATAGTGAAGCAACCGTCGAGTTTGTTGAGCCTTCCAGCGGGGCAATATCCTTCCTCACTAACCCTGATGACGGGGTGACTGATATTTCGATTGAAGTTTCCGCGTACGAACAGTACGTTGCTGTTGTTCAATTTGACGGCGATTTTGAGTTTCCAGATTTTCGGCTGCCGGTATACGGGAATAAAATTTCCATCTATGATTTACGCACCCAACGACTTGTTTTGCAGTACTCTGAAGAAGAAGGCATATTGTCTGAAGTGTCTTATATTAGCTATGGTAATCTGGCATACATGCGAGGAAATACTCCCTGCCTGATCATGATTGTGTCTCTGTCAAAAAAATGCATTCATAACATCCCCAATCAATTTCCTGATGCCACTATCATTTTAAGTGAACCTGACTATGCAGTCGGACGTCTTGGCTTCCTGTATTTTTCTCAGCACCAGGGAGGTTACTGTTTTTATAATATTTTTGCGGGAGGAATAGGGTGTCCGACTGACTATTTGCCAGCCTTCAAGAATCAAATCATAATCAATCACTCTTTGTCTCCAAGCGGGAATTACCTTTTGGTTGAGTACGATCGCGAAGGGTGTCCGGTACCCTGGTGTGGTCATGCTGATGAATCTCGGGTAGGATTAATTAACTTAACGAATGGCGAATTGTTTGAACTTGGAGCTTCGGATCAATATTACCTGGGGGATCTTTTCCGACCCTTACATCCTGATCCCTGGCGACCTCGGTCTTTTGATGAGCCTTCGTGAGCTATAGTTTGGAAGATCCAAGGACTGCAACTAATGACCTATCCCATTCTTGAATTCGATCCCGCGCCTGAAGCATTTATCGAACCATTGAAGGTGATTCGCCCTCGCGATGTTCCTGAACACTGTGTGATCTGCTTCTTCAAGGAAGTGATCGATAAAGTCGTTGCTCAATATAATGCCACAGTTGCGGTGGAAAACCGGTGGGAAGATGGACCGCATTGCGTCTATGAGATCTCGTATCGAGATCAGCGCCTGGCATTTTTTCACCCCGGAGTCGGCGCGCCCCTGGCGGCGGGCCTGCTCGAAGAATTGATCGCGTTTGGCTGCAAGAAGTTCATTGCTTGTGGCGGTTGCGGCGTTCTCGAAAAGGATATTGCCGTTGGTCACATTGTTGTGGTGTCTGGAGCAGTCCGTGATGA
>DASTJG010000021.1:0-9093 GCA_035716785.1 Anaerolineales bacterium | reverse complement strand
CGCGACCTCTCCGCGGTGGCGGACCTGATCGAGCTGTGCTTTTCGCCGACGATGGACAACGACGGTCAGCGCTACATCTCGGATATGCGCAGGGCCAGCCACGATGACAGCTTCCTGCGCTGGGCTTCCCACATGAAAGAGACAGCCTCCCTGCCATTGATGGGGTATGTCTGGGAGCAGGATGGCAGGATCGTCGGCAATGCCAGCCTGATCCCGTTTCGTGACAAGGGCAAGCGCGTTTTTCTTGTAGCCAACGTGGCGACCCACCCCGATTACCGGCGGCATGGCATCGGGCGGGCGCTGACCGAACGCGTGATGAAACAGGCCCGCGATAAATGGGCCTCTGCCATCTGGCTCCATGTCCGGGATGACAATTTTGGGGCGATCAAACTTTACGAGGAACTTGGGTTTCAGGAAATCGCGCGCCGGACTACCTGGCAGGCGAGCCTGGATGCCCATCTTTCATATCCGGATACAGATATCAAGATCGTACCGCGCCACCCGCGCTTCTGGCCTTTGCAGCAGGATTGGCTTCGCCGCGTCTACCCGGAAGAGTTGAGCTGGTACCATTCGTGGAACATCAACACCCTGCGTCCAGGTCTCTGGAGCTGGTTGTATCTTCTGTTCGTTGACTCTGACATTAAACAGTGGGCGGCGGTTCGGGATGACAAATTGCTGGCTACATTGACGTGGATGCCGCAGGGGGGCAGGTCGGAGACCCTTTATGCCGCGACCCCTCTCGTGCGGGCACCGTACCCCCTGGGTAGAGGAGCCGCAGGCGCAGTCGAAACGCCGCAATCCGAGGCGCTGACAATCCTGCTCAACCACGCGCGGCGTATGGCTACTTATCATCCACAGCTTACCCTGGAGTATCCAGCCGGTGAATTGACAGAGGCGATCGAGGCGGCGGGCTTCAAGCCGCGTCGCACATTGCTCTGGATGCGGGCATGATCACATGCGTGATGCAACTGAAGTGAAGCTTTCTCGTATTAATAGGTGACAGTCATCAGATAGATGACTGTCACCTTTGACAAAGAGGAGAAACACATGACAAAATTCATTCTTCGCTGGGCTATCAATGCGATAGCTTTATATCTGGCCGTACTGATCCTGCCTGGACGAATTGATCTCACCAGCGGCTTGGTTTCCATACTCTGGCTTGCACTGATCTTTGGGCTGGTCAACGCGCTGTTCCGCCCGCTGATCAATCTCCTGACCTGCCCGTTGATCGTCCTGACCCTTGGTTTGTTCACACTGGTGATCAATACCTTCATGCTTTGGCTGACAAGCGTTATCGGCCAATCGTTCGACCTTGGGTTGATCATCCATGAACCCGTTTTCTGGAATGCCTTCCTGGGTGGGTTGGTCATCAGCGCTGTCAGTTTTGTGATGACCCTGATCCTGAAAGATGAGTTGAAGGGCAGAAAGTAAAAAATATTTGTGTGAGAAGTAAAAGAGGATGTCCTGCAAAGGGTCATCCTCTTTTCTGTTGATTATGGCAAGACTCTATTTACCAAAGTAGGGCAAAGAGACATCCATGATCTGGTAAATCAACTTCAGGTTTGTGTTGATCAGCAACACAAGGAAGGCCATCAAAAAAACTTGCAGCCATCTCCGGTCTGCCCATCTCTGCAGCATCAGCGCGACGAACAATATCAATGCATAGACCCAGTTGGGGGAATAGAGCATGGGATCGTCGCCATAGACCATGTGAAGAACAAGGCTGAATCCCAGGCATAAGGCCAGGCTAAGTGGAAGCATTACTTGTTTCGGATCTTTGAACAAATTCAGGATGAACAAAATACCCGCGACCGCGAGGATCACGATCCAGACCTTGACCGTGACATCTGCCAGGCCGCGATAGGGCGCAACGTGGAACTCTCCCAGCAGGATCTGATAGGTGCGGAAGTTGGGGTATTCCACGGCAAGCTCTTCCCTGAGAACGAAAGGTGTCGGCGCGACAACTCCATACAGCGGGACGGCCCGCGCGATCAAAGAATAACGGCCGAGCGTCTGCCACGAGAGATCGAACGGATCCCAGATGTAATATCCTTCGCGCTCGAAGTTGGAAGGTTGAAACACCGAGCGCGCATTCGGATAGATCCAGACCTGCAGCAGGTTCAGCGCGGCGGTGATAAGCAGGACCATCAATACATATTTGATAATCACTTTGAGGCGCGGATAGTTGAAAACGTACAAGATGCAGGTCTGGATCAGGTTGGTGATCGTAATGCCAAATACCAACACCCCTGCCGGGACAGTGAATTTGAGGGAGGTATGCCCGTTTTGGATCAGGAAAACAAAAAGGAGAAGTGCCAGTGCGGAATAAATATACGTTTCAAGCATCGAACTCAAAAGCAAATGGGAAGCGCTGGCACCCAGGAGCGACGCAAAGATCAACGAGTAGGTCGTGTTCCCGGAGGCTCGTTTGACGATCAGCCATGTCAGCATGACACACGAAGCGCCTGCCAGGGCGTTGAGCAGCAAGACAGCCTGAAGCCGGTCTCCATTCAAAAGGATGGAAATCATCCAAACCAATGGACGTAAAAAGAGCAGGACGGCAGGATGAACAGCTCTCACGATGCTTGCATCCTCGAGCGTTGTGGACGTGAGTCTGTCCAGCCATTCGGATATATCGGTATCAAAGAATTGGTCCAGTGTCCGGAAGCCGGGGAAATTAATGGTTTCTGCGAAGATCAGGTATGTGAACAGGAAAAACATGGCAAGCAGGATTCCGGGCACGTTCACTTGTGTAAAATTGAAAAATCGGGGCTGCTTAAAGCGTTCAAAAAAAACGTTGAGCCTTGTGAATTTGAACAGCAGGATAAAAGCGCCGAGAGAGATCGATAAAAGCAAAATAAAAAGAGGCAGCCTGGGCAACTCCATGAAAAGGATGCGGCGGTTGAACAGGCCGGGAAATTGCCAGGAAATAACCACCGCAGCAACGCTCAGGGCAAATGCCACGAAAAGTGTCAGGGTTGCGAGTGGCTCAGTGTGTTGCTTGGGCGGTGATTTGGATGTAGGCTCGTTGGAAAAAAGAAATATGGCTGTCCCACAAAGCCATTGAAACAGAAGACTCAACAGCACAAACTGGTAAGGCAAAGGGTAAAAATTGGAAAAGAAACTTGTCAGAAAATATGCCCCGATGCTGCCCGCCAGCCAGGATAAAACAAGCAGTAGCTCAATGCTCTTTGTCGTTCGTGTGTCCTTCTCCGGTACGATGCTCATTTGGTTTCTGTGTGATGCTGGATGAACAACCCGGGTATCCCACCTGCTGGCGCGGACATCTTTACTGCGCGTGCGATTGCTTCTGCCATGGCTTCCGCCGCGAATGCGCCAACCGTGGAAACGTCCGCGTTTTTTGCACCTGCGGCTACCGCGAAGATGACATCGCCATCGAGCATGGTATGAGCGGGACGGATCGTACGCGCCACACCATCCTGTGCCATCTGCGCGACTTTCGTCGCCTGGGCCTTGGTCAGTTTCGCGTTGGTTGCGATCACGCCGATCACTGTGTTCCCACGCGCAGCCAGTCCAAGCACACCGCGCCCAACGGAGCTTTTCATCATAGCGAGCGTGTCTGCGAACTGATCCTGCTTGCCCACGCGTAAGGGTCCAACCTTCCCGGAGCGCAGGCCGGCGATGATCTGATTTGTTTGCGGGTCGATCACATCGCCCCAGGCGTTGACCGCGACCAGAGCGCCGACAACGACGCCGCCACCGATATCCATGCTCGCGGTCCCTATACCAGCTTTCATCGCCAGACCAGCACCAAACATCTTGCCGACCGAGGCGCCCATTCCGGCGCCGGCATTGCCCTCCGCCGGCACCGCGGACGAAGCCGCAGCTGCGGCGCGATATCCCATAGCGGCATCCGGCCGAACGTCCGCGCGACCGAGATTCAAGTCGTAGAGAATTGCCGCAGGGACAATGGGTACCTTTGCCACACCTGTGTTGAATCCGATCTTCTGTTCTTCGAGATAACGCATCACGCCGCTGGCTGCATCCAGTCCATAAGCCGAGCCGCCTGCCAGCAGGATCGCGTGAACCTTTTCGACAAGATTGACCGGATCGAGCAGATCGGTCTCGCGCGTGCCCGGAGCGCCGCCGCGCACATCCACACCCGCGACCGCCCCCCTGCGACAAAGGATAACGGTACAACCTGTCAGGGCTTCTTCATCCTGTGCATGACCCACTTCAATACCACGCACATCGGTGATGGCGTTCATTCTTTTCATAGTGATTTATTAATTTGCTGATTTAGTGATTTGGCTATTTGCTGATCTCTCTGGCTAAATTCTTGAACTCGATCCAATCCTCTTCATCCATCCAGACATCGACGTTATCGAATTCCAGCCTGTATAACTGATCGTCATCCGGCTTGATGTCATCGATCTCTCTGACAAGCTCCAGGAATTGATCCCACTCTTCCTGAAAAAAGTTGATTGTGGCGCGCCCCACCTGGAGATAATATGTAGTCTCGCCATCAGGTTCTTCCGCCAGCCAGGCGTGGAAGTTATCGGTTTCGGCAATCGTTTCAGTTCTTGGTTCACTGTGATTGTTATTGTTCATCAGGTTTCTCCTTCGGATGATTTGTTTCCTTCGGAATAGCTCGTTGGAACCTCGACACAATGAATACCCGGGTGCGCGTGATCCATTCGAATGGATTGGAATGGGTTGCGGCGGCTTCTCCCGGCGGCCAGGGCTCCAGGTCGAACATCTTGCGCATGACATAACGTCCCAGCAATGTAGCCGAGGCCAGGAACGGCGCGGCAATGATAACACCCAGGATGCCCAGCAGATTGGCTGCAACCAATGCCGTCACCAGCACGGCGGCCGGATGGACTCGCAATGTACGCGCCATGATGCGCGGCACAATTAAGTTGTCGATGACCCAGTCGATCACGGTCGTCGAGATGACCACCATCAACATATACGCCAGTGGTGTCATGCCAAACGGTGGATGTTGGAAGTAGGTAACGAGCGCCATCACGACCCAGGTGATGGCCGGACCAATATACGGCAGAAATTTTGCCAGCCCGGCCAAAAAGGCGATCCCAATCGCGTACCTCACGCCAAAAATGGACAGCACAAAGATATAAATAACCGTGGACATGGCGAAAATAAAGATCTGCCCGCGCAGGAACGAATTCCAAACGATGCTTAATTGGCTGCCGAGCTTGCGAAGATCCTCGTTGTAACCGGGGAGTTCGACCTTGATCAGGTCACTTTGCAAGCCGCTGCTTTCCACCATGAGGAAATAAGAAACGAGCAGTACGAAGAAGCCCCAGCCAAAAATTGCTACGGCACTGCTCGCGAGCGCGGTAACAAGATTTCCCGTCCGTCCGAGCAAAGGCTGGACAAACGAAAGCAGTTCCTGACTAACAGCCCTCAGATCGATGGTCCGCATATCCAGGGTAAGGGGACCAATCTGGAAAACCTGTCCGGAGAGGTCCTCGATGTATATGGGGAGTTTGGTCACTATGTCTTGCACGCCCTGGATCAGACTTTGCACCTGTCCTACTAGCCCGACCCCACCCAGAGTGAGCAAGCCAATGAGCAGCACGAGGATAACGAAGTAAAGGATATTCACAGCGGCCTTCCACGAAATATTGAAGCCGCGTGCGATCAATGTTGCCACAGGATGAAGAAGGTAAGCCAGAATAAACACCATCAGGAGAGGTGTGATCAGGCTTGTAAAACGATAAAGCAAAAACGCCACAATTCCGACAATTACCAAACCTACCAGGAGTTTGGTGGTCGCGGTCCAGCGCGGGGATGGAGAAACCGGAGAGACGGTTTCAACAGTTTCTAAAATCGACTCCACTTCCTGCTTCGAGCCTTCCACTGGCTGTGGAAAACCTGATTTCCCTACATGGTCAGAATCCATATTAAAACCTCAATCGAATACAGAATTATCTCTATTCTATGCAATCGGGATGGCTTTTGCAACCATTAAACGACGTTCCGCCACACACCGCCTAATTTGCTATGAAATGCTATTGTACTTATCCAAATTAATCGAGCAATAAATTTGATCTGGAAGATCAAATCCCTAACCACGGAGACACCAAGGCACGGAGAATACCCATTAAAAAAGCTCCGTGACTCAGTGTCTTCGTGGTTCAAATGGTTTGCGCGGATTGCTCGGTTTAATTATTAATCTGCAAAAGCATTTCAAAAATCATAGGTCGGTGACGGGGGAGACCTTTGAGAAAAAGTCCCAAAACTCATTTTCTCTGCCGTCTCGCGCCGTTGTGCTCGCGGCGCGAACGGCGTGGCTTACCATACCAAATACAAAAGAACCTGTTAAACAAAACACCCCGCGAGAAAGAACTCGCGGGGTGCAATTTACTGAATATTAACAGCCACCCAGGAATGGGAAGAATGTACACCAGAGGAAATTCGCGTCCACCCACCAGAAGAACCCGATGCAGGCACAGACGAAGAGCAGAACGCCAACGCCGATAAATATCGGCACAAGATTCTGTTTTCTGGCCGGTATACCAGTCATCGGGGCAGGGCTGGCAGGCACACTTCCCGCATACTGGGCCGGAGGCGGCGGAGGGGGAACTGCAACGGGCCTGGGCGCCGCCGCAGGGATAGCAGCGGCAGAGCGCGGCGAAACCATTGTCGCACCCGGATCAACATTCATCGCCTCAAAGACGAGTACGATCTGCTCCCCGAACGAAACGACTTCCCCCGCTTTCAAAACACGCGGACCGGCCAGCCGCTGACCGTTTACAAATGTCCCGTTTGTTGATCCCAGGTCTTCCAGCACATACTTTCCGCCCTGGAAGGTCAAACGAGCATGACGGCGGGAAACTTCTGCATCGTTGATCACGATCTCATTTGTCGAATCGCGGCCGATCGTCAGCTGGTCGCCTTCCAAAGCGAAGGCTGCTCCAGGTGTAGGCCCTGACCGCATGATAAGCTGGAACTGTGATGCCATAATTTCTCCTTGAAGAAAGGGACAGGTTTCTTTTTAGTGTAAAGGTTTCAGGGTAAAAAGTCAACTGCCCCCAGAGTCTTATACTTGACAGGAGCATGCGCGGGTATACAATCTTATTGGAGGTGAGATGAATACATCTGATTTACCGGTTCCCGATTTCTTCGATGCGAACAAGGTCGGCGCCGTTTGGCGGATTCCTTATGAGGAGCGGGCTGCCCAGGCACGAGATTGGGCGCGGCAGCACGGTCTTCGACCGGCCTCCGCAGATGCGACCAAAACCTGGCTGATGCTGATCGATGTGCAGAACACCTTCTGCATTCCCGGCTTCGAGCTTTATGTCGGTGGGCGGAGCGGACGCGGCGCGGTGGAAGATAATGTCCGTTTGTGTGAGTTCATTTATCGTAACCTGGGAATGGTCACGCGCCTCACTGCTACGATGGACACCCATCTGACCATGCAGGTATTCCACGCGATTTTCTTTATCGATAAGGATGGAAATCATCCCGCCCCCTATACAGACATCCATGTTTCCGAACTGCAGGATGGCAAGTGGAAGTTCAACCCTGCTTTGGCAGATCAATTTGATATCGCTCCGGAATATGGGCAGCAAATGATAGTCCACTATGCCGAGCGGTTACAGAAAAGCGGAAAATACGCGCTGACCGTCTGGCCCTATCATGCCATGCTTGGAGGGATCGGTCATGCGCTGGTTTCCTCTGTATCGGAGGCGCTCTTTTTCCATTCCATTGCGCGGCTGGCTCAGACAGATATTGTGACCAAAGGCGATACACCCTTTACGGAAAATTATTCGGTGATCGGCCCGGAAGTGCTGACCGGCCCCATGGACGAATCGCTGGGAGTACACGATCAAAGGTTTATTGAACAGTTGCAGCAATATGATCGCTTGATCATTGCCGGGCAGGCCAAGAGTCACTGTGTTGCCTGGACGGTCTCGGACCTGCTCGAAGATATTGCGCTGCTGGATCTCGAACTCGCCCAAAAAGTCTACCTGCTCGAAGACTGCACCTCTCCGGTGGTTGTCCCCGGCGTGGTGGATCACACCGACGCGGCCGACGCGGCGTATGAACGATTCGCAAAAGCGGGAATGCACATTGTGAAGTCGACGGATGTGTTTTTAGAGTAAACAGGTAGGCAAGTATACAAGTCATTGGTTTACCTGTTTACGTGTGTACCTGTTTCCTTGTTTACTTTTCTGTTTTACACCCCAGAGAAATCCTATGTCCATCTTTGATAACAAACGCCTCACCAATCAAACCTTCAAGCTCGATATCGAGCGCATGCGCCGTGGCTGGTACTCGGATAAATACTTCGAGAACATTGGTCGCATGTTGACCGCGCTGGCAGCAGAAGGATATGTGTATTCGGGTCAATACCATAATCTTCCCGCCGATATTTCTCCAGCGGACATCCCGGTGGGCGATATCGAAGTGGAGATGCAATGGTTCACGCGCCGTGCAGGGAATACCATCGTCGTGGGTGTGGATAAGTCCCTGGAAATGCTCAGGTATTGCACAGGCTACTGGGATGGCGATCGTTTTGTCGACACTTCGGATAAATTGGAAGTCTGGGCCGTCCATGATGGAACGGTTGTTAAATCGGATGGCAACCCATTGAATGCCGAACCCGTTATCAAGGTGCGCGGACGCTATCGCGATTTCGCCCTGCTCGAAACACCAACACTGGGAGTCCTCACCCGCTCGAGCCGCGTGGCTACAAATGTTTATGAAACCCTGATGGCAGCACGCGGCAAACCGGTCCTGTTCTTCCCGGCGCGCTTCGACCTGCACGAAGTCCAGGCGGCGGATGGCTATGCCTATAACATTGCCATCCAGCGCTTCAACATGGATTTCTCTCACCAGATCGGATCATTCGTCTCGACCGACGCGCAAGGCGACTGGTGGGGCGGCGCGGGCGGTGGGACAGTGGCCCACGCCGCGATCGCTTCCTTCCTCGGCGATACGGCCGAGGCGATGATGCAGTTCGGGCGCGTCCTGCCCGCAAATATCCCGCGCATTGCGCTGGTGGATTTCAATAATGATTCCGTGCGCGATACCCTGCTTGTACTCGAAGTGATGTTCCGAAAATATCAGGAATTGTGCGATCTCGGGGACCAGGCGGAA
>DASTJG010000020.1:0-10052 GCA_035716785.1 Anaerolineales bacterium | reverse complement strand
CAGTTCCTCTATGCAAACTCCCTCCCAGTTGGCGCCATCCGGGTTGTCCGCGCTGGAAATCTGATCGCACAACCAGTTGGACGATGCCTCCGGATCAGGGAAGGAACCCACATTGGAATATTCGGCAATGTCATACAAACCCTGGGACTGGGGGCCGTTGTCGTTATAACCGTTCCAGAATACGTCACTGGAGTAGTTCTGCAAGTCAGCGCCAATCCCTACCAATGACCACTGCTGCTGCACCACGGCCTGCACGTTCTTGCGTAACTCGCGATCGTTGGTAATGTAGCGGAGAACAAGTTCCGTACCGTCCTTATCACGAGTCCCGTCACCATTGCTGTCCACCCAGCCAGCCTCATCCAACAACCTTTTAGCTTCGTCGGGATCATAGGGGTATGGCTTGAGGTCCGGATTGTCATATGGCGCTGTGCCATCCCAGAACGTGACATTGACCGGGTTGACCTCTTCCACCAGCAGGTCCTTAACAATGGAGAAGCGGTCAGTTGCGAGAGCGATCGCTTTGCGCACGTTCACATCCAGCATGGCTGGATGTGCATTCTCGGGGTTCACATTCAGATACATCCCCTCAGTATAGCCAGATGAGACTGCGACCACATCCACATCGCCACCCGCTTCGAGCTTCTCGATCTGATCCGAAGAAAGGAACACGCCGATATCCGTATCTCCCGCGAGGATCGCTGCCTCTTGCGCGGCATCATCAGGCACGATACGAATGAAGACCTGCTCCAATTTGGGAGGGTGGATCCAGTTGGGATTGGCTTTAAAAATGATGTGACTGCCGGACTCCCATTCACTGAAAACAAACGGTCCCACGCCGACTGTCGGGGCTTTATTCCACTCTGCGTTGTCCAGCGTTCCTTCCTTATCAAAGACTGGCTGAAGTATATGCTTGGGAAGCACACCCTGCGCCGCGGAGGGAGTGCCACTGAAGATGTTTGTAAGCCATGCCGCAAACGGCTCGTTGAAATGGACGATAACGGTGTGGGAATCCTTTGCCTCGACGCTTTCTACATATTCATCATAAGGATAGCGAGTCTGTGTCACATTCTTATCCGAGATGATCATATCGTAGGTGAAAACAAAGTCATCGGCGGTGATCGGTGTGCCATCGCTCCACTTGATATCTTCACGGAGTTTGATTGTGAGCGTCTTACCATCCGCGCTGACTCCTCCATTTTCGGCGGATGGTATTTCAACAGCCAAATCCGGCACGGGTTGGTTGTTTTCATCGAAGGACCACAATCCTTTGAGCCAAAGATCGCGCGTGATACCGGAGAAAAACATGGTGCTATAGAGCGGGTTCAGGTTATCCGGTTCTTGCGTAAACGTGATGGTCGCGGTACCACTGAATTCCCCTCCACTGGCAGGGACAGCTCCTCCACATCCCGCCAGGATCATACTGGCCGACACGACAAGCGACAACAAAAGGGTTAGGTTACGTTTCACGGTTCTCCTCCTGAGAGAATTGGGTGGATATCAACTCTGAGGGAAATAAAAAGAGTATATGCTGCGCAGCCTCCTTTCAAAGGACTTGAAAGAATACTTGCGTCACTTACCTCGTAAAGATATTGACATGATTCACAAACAAACCGTTCGCGTCAGCAGTAATTATTTATAATAATATTGTAATCCACAAACCAGCTTTTTCAACCTGCTCACGGACTATGTCAGCCAGCAGGCAACCCAATGACCGATCTGGACCTCGCGGAACTCGGGTTCATCTTGTGAGCAAATATCCATGGCAACAGGACAACGTGTGTGGAACCGGCAGCCCCTTGGCGGATTCAACGGACTGGGGATGTCTCCGTTGAGCAGCGTCCGCTCCCGCTTGCGGCGTGGGTCCGGGGCGGGAATGGCAGACATCAACGCTTTGGTGTATGGATGCATTGGATTTCGATAAAGGTCATCGCGCGTGGTCAACTCAACGATCTTTCCCAGATACATCACGGCCACGCGATCAGAAATATGATGGACTACGCTCAGATTATGAGCGATGAACAGATACGTCAAATGGAATTCCGCTTGCGCCTCTTTGAGGATGTTCAGAATTTGGGACTGGATGGAAACATCCAGCGCGGAAACCGGTTCATCACAAATAATAAATTTAGGAGTTAAAGCCAGGGCACGCGCGATGCCAATGCGCTGGCGCTGCCCGCCTGAAAACTCGTGCGGATAGCGCCGGGCATGGTAACTCTCCAACCCGACCCAGCGCAGCACATTCAGCATGATCTCAAAGCGTTCCTCCGGTGTGCCAATCCCGTGAATGTTCAAGCCCTCCATGACAGACTCGCCGATGGGCGCGCGTGGGTCGAGCGAAGCATACGGATCCTGAAAGATGATCTGCATTTCACGACGCACATCTTTCATTTCGCGCCCACTTAAGTGCAGGATATCTCTTCCCTGAAAGTTCACCGAACCCGCAGTGGGGTCGGTCAAGCGCAGCATGGCGCGCCCGACCGTTGTCTTGCCGCAGCCTGATTCGCCCACCAACCCGAGTGTTTCCCCCTCCTGAATCGTAAAACTGACATCCTCCACTGCCCGGACATGATTGACAACGCGTTGAAACAAGCCGGCTCGCACCGGGAAGTGTTTGGTCAACCCTTCCACACGAATCAGTTCCCGCTTGGAAGCGGGAATTTTATAGGGATATTCGTACATTCCTGAGCATCCTAACTATAAAAACGATCACACAATGTCGCCCCCTTGCGGCGGTTTTGACAGCGATGAGTTTTTGGCGAGAAAACGAGCTAACTTACATGTGCCAGGCGTGGATCCAGCGCATCGCGCAGCCCATCGCCCAACAGGTTGAAGGAAAGCACCGTCAGCGCGATCGCAATCCCGGGGAAGAAGACCAGATGCGGCGCGGTGAAGACCTGATTGCGTTCCGCGCCAAGCATGGAGCCCCATTCCGGTGTTGGCGGCTGCGCGCCCAGCCCAAGGAAGGAAAGCGCAGCGGCATCCAGGATAGCGGTCGCGATCCCGAGCGTTCCCTGGACGATTAGCGGCGTGAGAGCATTAGGCAGGATGCGGCGGAAGAGGATCTGCATCGTATCCCCGCCGAGGGCCCGCGTCGCGGACACATATTCCATTTCACGGACCGACAATACGCTGGCGCGTACGACACGCGCGTAGGCCGGGATGGAGACAATCCCGATCGCAAGCAGGGCATTCTGAAGTCCGGGGCCCAGAACGGTCACGATGGCAATCGCCAACAGGAGCGAGGGAAACGCCAGTAACACATCCATGACGCGCATGATGACGTTATCGATCCAGCCGCCGAAATAACCCGCCAAGGCACCGAGGACGGTTCCAATAATGATTGCAAAGGTAACCGTAGTGAACCCGATTACGAGACTCCAGCGCGCACCGTAGAGCAGGCGACTGAACTCGTCGCGCACATTTCCGTCGATGCCCATGAGATGTTGAGGTTGATCCTTTGGGCAGCCGAGGAGATGAATACAGGGATCCTGTCTGACTTTGACAGGTTCCTTTCCCAGTAAGACTTGAATAGGATCATAAGGTGCGATCCACTGGGCGGTCAGGGCAATGAAAACGAGAATCCCTAAAATAACCATTCCAACAATAGCCGATTTGCGCCGAAAAAGCCTGCGCCAAGTAATTTGCCATAGGCTGACAGACCGGAGGGATAATCCCTCAGCATTGAGAACTGCGGGTTGAGTTTCAGTGGTTGTCATTCATTGACCTATTCAAAGCGAATGCGGGGATCGAGATAGCCATAGGAAAGATCCACCAGTAAATTGAGTAAAACAAAGAAGACTGCAATGACGACAGTGAACGCTTGCACAACTCCATAATCGCGTGCGGTGATCGCGTCATACAAAATGCGCCCTACTCCAGAAAGTCCAAAGACAGTCTCTGTGAGAACTGCTCCTCCCAGTAAGCCTCCCAGGGATAGACCAATGACTGTCACAAGCGGAAGTAAGGCATTGCGAAAGGCATGCTTCATCACAACAACACGCTGACGCAATCCTTTGGCGCGCGCCGTGCGAATGTAATCCTGCCCAAGTACATCCAGCATGGCGGAGCGCGCCATGCGCGCGATCAGCGCCATGGGGATCGTACCCAGGGCAAGCGCTGGAAGAATAAGATGTTTGATGGTGTCGCTAAGCAATTTCCAGTTGAACGTCAACAACGCATTGAGGATGTTAAACCTGCTGATAAACCCATAAAAGGCGGGTAAAAAGCCGGTCTCCGGGACCGTCAACTTCCAGACTTCATAGAAAGGATCATCCGGAATTCCCGGGCTGAGACGCCCGGAGGGCGGTAACCAGAATGGGGTATCTTTCAATAAGAGGGAGAAAACATATGCCAGCATCAACCCCAGCCAAAACACGGGCATGGAAACCCCAATATTTGCCCATACCATCGTCAGCACATCGACGATCGAATTGTGTTTTACAGCAGAAATCACACCAAGAGGGATACCGACAACCAGGCTCACCAAAAGTGCCGAGAAACTAAGTTCTATGGTGGTTGGCAGACGCTCCAGCAGCAAACGTCCGACCGTCTGATTGTAGCGAAAGGATCGTCCAAAGTTACCCTGCAGAACCTCCCCCATGTAAATGCCGAGCTGCTCATGAATCGGCCGGTCCAGTCCCTTCTCACGGTTGAAACGGGTACAAACTTCCTCAGTAGCCTTTTCACCCAGAATAGCATGACAAGGATCGCCAGGGATCACGCGTGCCAATAGAAATGTTACAACAAGAACCCCAAATAAAACAGGAAGTGAAGAAAGAATACGACGGATCAGATATTGGACCATGAGTCCTGGTTCCTTTGTAAATACTGGATGGCAGAGTATCTCTGCCATCCAGTATTATATCTTACAAGCAAGCTACTTACGGTTTACTGACCGGGTTTCTTCATGAGACCCCAGAGATAATCGTAGTAGTCCCAGGTGTTGGCATTACCCTTGTGAAGAGGAGAACCTATGTCCAAGCCCATGGCGAATGTTGCAACTACATCGGCGGCATCAAAGTCACTACCGTCATGGAATTTGACACCCTGGCGCAAAGTACAGGTCCAAACTGTGAGGTCATCGTTGGGCTCACAGGACTCTGCCAGAGCCGGCTCAACGCCAGCGCCGTTGATCTCATAGGCATACAGACTCTCGGTGACCTGCTCACAGCCACGCAGAGATTCACCATCGGACTCGTCGGCGCAGAACAGGCTGATCGGCTCGGCATTCTGCATCCAGACAAAGACATCCCGTCCATCTGCATCGGAGGCAAAGAAACGCTCGGTTGTGAATGGATGAGCCTGGGGATTTACCACATCGCTGCGATACGCCGCAGCAGAGGCACCATGCGCCACCGGGATCATGGGTACCAATTCCTTGATGGCGTTGTTGGCTTGTTCATATAAAGGCGCCGCTTCGGCTGCATCGGCCATGCTTGCAGCCTGTGCCAACGGTTCGTCGATCTCAGGATATGGGGTACCCCACTGCGGGCTGGCATCGTTGAAATGGTACTGCAGGAAGTTGGTAACGTGAGGATAATCCGCGCCCCAACCCAGCAGGTGCAGTCCATCCAATTCGCCGTTGCTGGCTGCGGGGATGAAAGCGCCCGATTCCATGACCACGATCTCAACATCGATGTTCAGGTTTTCCTTCAACTGAGCCTGCAGATCGGTAGCAACATTGGCAACCTGCGGCAGGTAGCCGCGGACCACGTCGCGGTAGAAGAGTTTGGTCTGGAAGCCATCCGGGAAACCAGCCTGCGCGAGCAATTCCTTTGCCTTGGCAGGATCAAAGGCATACCACTCTTCACCCTGGCAACCATTTTCAAGATCGCACGGGGTAAAGTGGGAAGCGACCTCAGAACCTTCCGGATAGAAGTTGTCTACAAGGCGCTGGCGGTCAATGCCCATCGCAAGTGCCTGGCGAACTTCGACCTTGTCAAAAGGCGGATATTTATTATTCATGCCAACATAGAAAACATTGAGCGGAGGTCGATTCAGCAACTGTAAATTCGAATCGCCTTTGACTGTTTCGAAATCGGCAGGACCAACGTTGTCAATCCCATCCACCGTGCCAGATTGCAGTTCCAGCAAGCGGGCAGCGGATTCAGCGGACCACCGGAAGACCAGAGTCGGGTCCTTGGCTGGCTCGCCCCAGTAATCCGGGTTGGCCGTAAACGTCAGGCTTTCGCCGCGATTCCATTCGCTGACCATGTACGGGCCAGTGCCAATCGGTTTCTCAAGACCTTCGCTGGTGCGAGTCTCATCTCCAGCTGTGGCTTCCAACCATTCAGACGGATAGATGGCAAAGGATGAGAATGCGATCTTGGGCAGAAAAGCGGGATCGGGCTTGCAGAGGTTGAAGGTCACCGTGTTTTGGTCGGTGGCAACAACCGACTGAATAAAGCCGGTGTAAGCGCCATTGCACTCCGACTCGGGGACGGAAAGCGATGTGCCGTCAAATGTTGCGATCGGAACATCAGGGATCGGCGTCGGTTCAGCGGGGGCTTCGGTTGGCGCTTCGGTCGGTGCTTCAGTCATCGGCGCCTCGGTCATAGGCGCTTCCGTGGGCTCGGGGCCTTCGGTTGCTGGTTGACCGCCACAAGCCGCAAGCGTGAGGCTGGCAAGCACCAGAAGCGACAACAAAACATATAGGTTTCGTTTCACGTTTCTCCTCCTGAGAGAAATAAAGTTTGGATTCAGGTATATACAAATGAGGGAAATCGGAAATTAATATGCGGAGAGACACCTCCTTCCGAAATTGGTGAGCAGATTATACAGCAAAAAGAAACTTAACGAACAGGCAATGGAATACCTATCCCATTTAACACCACCTGGGAGGGGTCTTTCGGCCACAAGCCTGGGATCTTTGTGTTGCATTTCGGACACGTTCCCTCACCTGTAAGTCGATATTTGTGGATAACGTATCCGCTTCTTTGGATCACCCGCTCGTTGCACTGCGGGCAAAATGTGTCCTCGTACTCCCTGAGCTGTCCCGGCAAATTGCCCGCGTACACGAACTGCAGACCAGCCTCACGCCCGATCTCTGCTGCACGTAGAAGCGTCTTTGCATCAGTGTTGTCGTGATCGGTCATTTTATAGTCTTTGTGGAATGCAGTTACATGCCAGGGAATCTCTCTTGATACTCCGGCAATGAAACGCGCCGCGTCCCACAACTCTTCATTGGAATCATTGAAACCGGGGATTGTGAGAGTCACGATCTCCACCCACAAGCCCATCGCATGGGCGCGCTTGATCCCATCGAGTGTGTTCTGCAGAACGCCGCCCAGCTTGCGATAGTTTTTATCCTGCATACACTTGAGATCGACTTTATAAGCAGAGATATAGGGGCGGATGTATTCCATCACTTCCGGTGTGTTGTTCCCATTCGAGACGTAGGCACACATCAAGCCCGCGGCTTTGGCTTCCTTGAAAATCCCAACCGCCCACTCGCTGGTGATCAATGGCTCATTGTAAGAGGAAACCACCGTTGAGGCATGTGTTCGCCGCGCGTACTGCACCATTTCCTGCGGAGAAATCTTGCGAATGTAATTGACCGAGGTATCCGAGTCCGGATCGCGCATCGCTTGCGAGGTCAGCCAGTTTTGGCAATAACCGCAATGGAAGTCGCAACCGAGCATCCCAAACGTCAGCGCGTTGCTTCCAGGGTTCACGTGATAGAAAGGTTTCTTCTCGATGGGGTCACTCTGCAACGCGGCCACATAGCCCCACGGCACGCGCAGCTCTCCTCCCTGGTTGAACCGCACCTGGCAGATCCCACGTTTCCCCTCCCGTATTTTGCAGCGATGCCCGCACGCGTAGCATTCGATCGTGTCATCTGAAAGTTTCCTGTATAACTCCCCCCGGACCGTCAACTTATCCAGTAAATCACCAATCGTCGTCGCCATATTTACCTTCTACTTTCCGTTCCGTCCTCTTTTATAATACCTCAAATGCTCACGGTTTGCATCCAGGCCGGCGGACAATCCTCCCGCATGGGCGAGGACAAGGCGCTCAAGAGTTTTCTTGGACGCCCGCTGATCCAGCGCGTGGTCGAGCGGCTCACTCCGCTCGCGGCTGAAGTCATCGTGACGACCAACAATCCAGATGATTATCGCTTTCTGAATTTGCCGCTCTTTCCGGACCTGCGGCCGGGGCGCGGGGCCCTGGGCGGACTCTACACCGCGATCGCTTCCGCCTCACATCCCATCGTCGCGGTGGCAGCCTGCGACATGCCCTTCGCCAGTTCCTCGTTGTTCGAAGCGATGAGCAGGCTGCTCGTCGAGAACGAAACAGATGTCGTCATCCCCAAATCCGATGAGGGCTATGAACCGCTTCATGCCATCTACCGCCGTGAGACCTGCCTGCCCGCGATTGAATCCGCCATCGACACAGACCAATGGAAAGTCATCTCATGGTTCCCCCAGGTAAACGTACGCGTGCTCACGTCTGAAGAGATCAAAAAGTATGACCCTTCCGGGCTGGCATTCTGGAATGTGAATACACCCGAAGAGTTTGCAAAAGCAGAAGAGATCGCACGAAGCTAATTAATTTAGCCGCAGAGTTCACACAGATCTTTGAGAAAAATTAAAAAGCTCTGTGCTCTCTGTGGCAAACAAGGAGATATTCAATGACCCTCGACTTATCCGCCATTCACAGCCAATTCCCTTCGCTCAGACGCCAGGCCATCTTTTTGGACAACCCGGGTGGTACACAGATCGCCCAGCCATCGATCGATCGTATCAATCAATATCTCGTGGAATGCAATGCCAATCATGGCGGCGCGTTCGCAACCAGCATTGCCTCTGACGCCATGCTGGAGGAGTCCCACCATGCCATGGCAGATTTTTACAATGCCACCTCGCCGGAAGAGATCATCTTCGGCAACAACATGACAACTTTGACGTTGCATATCAGCCGCTCGATTTCGAGAGAATGGAAGGCAGGCGAGGAGATCGTTGTGACGCGGCTCGATCACGACGCCAACGTGACTCCCTGGGTGCTGGCGGCGCAGGATCGCGGTGTGAAAGTCAACTGGGTGGACTTCGACGTGGAAGATGGCACGCTGCGACTGGATGATCTGCAGAAAGTGCTCGAACGCAAGCCGCGCCTGCTGGCAGTGGGTTATGCTGCGAATGGGCTTGGGACGATCAACCCGATCGCAAAGATCATCAAGATGGCCCATGAGGCAGGCACCACGGTGTATGTCGATGCCGTGCAATATGCCCCACATGGACCCATCGATGTCCAAAAACTGGACTGTGATTTCCTGGTTTCCTCTGCCTATAAGTTTTTCGGTCCGCACGCCGGGATCCTCTACGGGAAGCGCGAACTACTGGAGAAGCTGTTTGCCTATAAAGTACGTCCTGCCACCAATGAACTCCCCGGCAAGTTCGAGACCGGGACACAAAATCATGAAGGCATTGCCGGTGTGCTCGGAGCGGTGGAATATTTCCAGTGGGTTGGCCGGGAGTTTGGGAACAAGAACATCGAGGGCGACTATCAAGGTCGCCGCCTGGAACTCAAGCAGGCGATGACCGCCATCCATGCTTACGAGCTTGAACTTGGACGCGCACTGCTTGCCGCACTGGAATCTGTCCCCGGTTTACGTCTCTATGGTCTCACCGACCCCAGTCGCATCGAAGACCGCGTGGCGACCTTCTCCTTCCGCTTGAAGGATCTACACCCGCGTCTCGTTGCCGAAAAACTGGCGCAGCAGGGAATCTATGTTTGGGATGGAAATTATTACGCGCTCAACACCACCGAAAGATTGGGCGTGGAAGACCGCGGCGGCATGGTCCGCGTCGGCGCGGTGCATTACAACACATTGGAAGAAGTGGAGCGGTTGAAAGAAGCGCTGTTGAATATTGCTGCTGAATAAATTATTCTCGCCGCCAAATGGCGGCGAGATGTTTTATTGTACTGGCAAAGCCACAGTAATCGCTGTGCCTTGCATTGATTCTGATCGAACAGCCACATCCCCTTGATGGGCATTGACGATCGCTCTCACGATGGCAAGTCCCAGTCCGTTGCCCGGATATTCCGAGGCGTTG
>DASTJG010000019.1:0-9137 GCA_035716785.1 Anaerolineales bacterium | reverse complement strand
ACCTGCGCGGATCTCGCAATTTACTCTACTGGTTGCAGCACATGCCGAGCGGATCTACAAAAATATTGAATACGCCATTTCGACGCGCAGCAATCACACGGTCAGTGAAGCGTTTGGATTATGGCTGGTCGGGCTTCTTTTCCCAGAGTTGAAGGACGCGGAGAAATACCTTTCGTTCGGGCGCAAGTTACTCGAACAGGAAGCCCTCGCGCAGATTTTCCCCGATGGCAGTTATTCCATGCATTCCCTGAATTACCATCGCTTTGTTTTGCACGTTTATTTTTACGCGATCCGCTTGGGAGAGTTGAATGGCACCCCGTTTTCACAGGCGCTGAAAGACAGAGTCGCCAAATCTGTTGATTATCTCTGCCAACTGATCGACCCCAAAACCGGGCAGATGCCTGTCTACGGCTCGAACGACGGCGCGCTGGTTCTGCCATTGAACAATTGCGACTTCACTGACTACCGTCCGTTGTTGCAGCTGGGTTCCTGTCTAATGAAGAAGGAATTGTTGTTCCCTCCCGGCGACTGGGATGAAGATGTGTTTTGGCTGTGCGGCACAGACTCCCTCTCCCGTTGGGAGAGGGTTGGGGTGAGGGAGAGTCAGAGTCGCGTGAGTTTCCCTGATGGCGGTGTTCATATTTTACATGGCGTAAACAGCAAAGCCGTCATCCGCTGCACAGACTTCCGCTCGCGCCCCTCGCACGCCGACCAACTCCATGTGGATCTGTGGTGGCGCGGGGTAAATATCGCCTGTGATGCAGGGACATATCTGTATAGTGGGGAAGGGATGTGGCGGAACGGCCTTGCACATACCTCCGCGCATAATACGGTCACTGTCGATCATCAGGATCAAATGAAGATGTTCAGCCGCTTCATTTGGACAGATTGGGCGAAAGGTAAAGTCCTTCGACACGCTGAAAAGATCTGGCAGGGTGAGCATGATGGCTACCAGCGTTTGTCTGATCCCGTGAATCACAAACGCACTGTGCTTTCACTCGGTAAGGATCGCTGGCTGGTTGTGGATCACCTCGATGGCAAACAAGCGCATCATTATTCAATTCACTGGCTGCTTTGTGATGGAAGTTATGGAGTGCAGAAGCTCGCTTCTGCATATGGATTATGGCTTGTTCCGGAAGCGGCCAGTGATTTGCCCGACTCCAGAGTCTTCATCCAAATGGGCTTATTGGAAGGGACTGGAAATTTTTCCATTGTGCGCGGCGATGAAAACAGCACGCGCGGCTGGCGTTCCCGCTACTATGGAGAGAAAGAACCCGCCATCTCTATGCTGCTTGAAGCAGATCAACCGCGCGCCTGCTTTTGGACGTATTTTGGATTGGAAACAGACAGAATTGAGGTGGGGGAGACGCTGAAGATCAGTTCAGGGGATTGGAATACGCAGATCAATTTGAATGAATTCAATTAAATAACCGTCATTGCGAGCCGCCGAAGGTCCCGGTGCTCTTCCGGGGCAGGCGAAGCAATCTCGCATTATGGAAAATAAATAGGTCACGCTACCAGCGTGACCTACAATTTTTATGCTTTCGCCGCGGCTTCCTGCTCGCGGAGTTTCTCCGTCGCACGGAAATACTTCAGGTAACGCATCGAGTTGCTGTCTTTACCCAGCAACAAGTCTGTTGCGCGGATCGTGCTGCCCAGCTTGATCGGGTCTGTGATCGAGCAGGTTGCGCCGGCCTGCATCACCAGGGTAAGGAACGCCATGTTGATCGAGGGGCGGTCCGGGAGTCCGAACGAAACATTGCTCGCACCGACATTGATGTTGACGCCATACTCCTTCTTGATGAGTTCGATGGCTTTCAAAGTCACGGTTGCGGCATTGCTGTTGTGTCCAACCGTCATGACCAGCGGATCGACGATGATGTCCTCGACGGGGATGCCTACTTTCGTGGCGCGTTCGATGATTTTTCCCGCCGCGGCGAGGCGTCCTTCTGCAGTCTCCGGGATGCCGTCCTCGCCAAAGGTCAGGGCGATCACCGCCGCGCCTCGGTCCTTGACGACGGGCAGGACCGCGGCAAGTTGTTTCTCCTCCCCATTGACTGAGTTGACCAGCGGTTTTCCGGGCGCGCACATGAGCCCGGCTTCGAGAATTTTGGGATCATTCGAATCGATGCAAAGCGGCACGTCCACAACCGACAGAACGGCTTCGACGACTTTGGGCATCATTGCCACTTCGTCGATGCCCGGATGCCCCACGTTCACGTCCAGCACATCCGCGCCCCAGTCCACCTGCCGCTTTGCCAGTTGCTTGACATAGTCGAAGTTTTCCTCCACCAGCGCCTGCCCGAGTTTCTTCAAGCCGGTGGGGTTTAACTTTTCCCCGATCATGACAAATGGTTTGTCCGCCCCGATGACCACTTCCTTGCTGTTGCTTTTCAAGATGGTGTGCATTGCTCTGCTCCTATGAGGTGTGATCGAACTCGACTTCCTTTGGTGTCAGTCCTGCTTCTGTGACGATGCGTGGAACGATCTCGTCCCAGGCAACCGGCATCAGATGTATGCCATGAATTCCCTGTCCGTGATAGGTCTTGATCTTGTTGATCAATTCTAATGCAATTTGTATACCCTCTTCCTGCACGTTACCGGCGGCGTTGGCGGCACTCATGCGTTGGAGGAGGCTTTCCGGTACCCTAACACCCGGCACCTCTTTCAACATCTGCGCCATCTTCAGACTCTTGATCGGTGTGATCCCGATCAGGATGTAAACCTTGCCAAGAACGTTGCGCTTCGCCAGTTCATTGAGCCAGATTTCCATGCCGTCGATGTCGAAGACCAGGTTGGTCTGGAAGAACTGCGCGCCCGCGTTGACCTTCTTTTGTTCGCGCAATGCCTGGAATTTCGGTTCGGAGGCAAAGGGTGAGGCTGCCGCGCCCAGGAAGATGTTGGGCGGACATTTGATCTCGCGCCCATCGAGATACTTACCTTCATCGCGCATGCGGCGCAGGATCCAGAGCATTTGCACGGCGTCGAGGTCGTTGATCTCCATCTTCTCGCGTGGGGAGGGGGAAAGCCGCGCGCTGTCGCCGCTGATGCAAAGGATGTTGCGGATCCCAAGCGCGCTGGCGCCGATGACCTCGCTTTGAAAATTGCTGCGTGAACGATTTCTGGCCGAGATCTGCAGGACGGGCTCGGCTCCATGCGCGACCGCGATCTGACCGCAGGCCCACGAGGTCATGCGCGGCGTGGCGGAGGCATTGTCTGTAAAGTTGAGTCCTGAGACGTAGTTCTTGGTCGCTTCGATATGCTGGATCAATTTGTCGGTCTTGCAGGATAGCGGAGGCGTGATCTCGCTGGTGACCACGAATTCGCCGGCGCGCAGCCTCCGCTCCAGGGTGGAGACGGGTTCCGTATGAGCGGGTGGGTGATACTCCCGGTCACCCTGCCACCAGTCTGGCTGGCGGATCGGGCGGAAGATCCCATCCCAGGTTTTATGGCGAATCTCAATGGATCGCGAAAGGAGTCCGTCGGTTACTTTTTTTACACCGATCTTCCCCACTTGTTTGGCAACATCCCGCCAGGCATCCGTTCCCACCTTTTCCCAATCGAGCGGAGGCAGCACCTCGAGCAGACATTCCTCGCGTCCCATGCGGAAAGACCGGTCATAGATCTTGTACCAGATGCAGGGTCGTGTGCTGTCCACGTAACAATGTTCAGGTGTGGAGCCGCCGCATGGACCGTTGCGCAAACCCTTGGGGCACTCCATCGGACAAATGAACGCGGTCTCCTGTAAAAGACAGTTCCCGCACATACGGCAGCCAAACAGCGGACTCTTAATACTGTATTCCAACACTTCCAGAGCGCGGTCTACAAATTTGTCCCTCTTGAAGGGAGAGTACGCGGGTTGCCATCTTCGACCAGGGGTAAAGCCAGGCATAGTTGCTCCAGGTTATACAATGTCTGTATTGCTGTTCTCATCATTTTAGCCAATTTTCAAGCGCACAATAGTGTCTTTTTGCCCACTGTTCATGAAATTTGTAATAAATTGTTGCCCTCACCTGTTGCAAATCTTCGTTTTTATCGTTGTATTTATCAGAGCTTATCGCTTGAAGATTATCGATGCAGGTATTTGGAGGACTATGCAAGTAAACCTGGAGCAAAAACCAAAAACGTACGTGGTCATCAATCCTGTCGCGGGTGTTTCGCAGCTTGAGGTCGTCCGGGAAAGAGTTCAATCGGCCTTGAGAGAACGTGATATTCCCTTTGAAATTTACGAAACGACTGGCAAGGAGAATATCATGGAGATGGTCCGTGAAAAAGTTAACCAGGGATTTAAACTTTTTATTTCTGCGGGTGGTGATGGCACTCTTTCAAGTGTGATCGATGGTTTGGTCGATACGCAGATCCCGCTGGTCATTATCCCCACTGGCACATGGAATGCCCTGGCGCGTGCGCTGGATATTCCTCTTCAGATCGATCAGGCTGTTGATCTGGTGTTTCGCGAGCACGAGATCCAGACGATCGATGCCATGCAAGTCGGAGATGACTATTCTGTTCTCAGTATCAGTGCGGGAGCTGGTTCGCTGACGATGAAGGAAGTGGAGCGCGAAGACAAGCGTCGCCTGGGCAAGTTAGCGGATTTAAAAAGCGCCATCTCGCAAATTTTGAAATTTCGATCTTATCGCTTCGACGTCAAGATCGATGGCAAGCCTTCAACATTCCGGGCATCCGAACTGATGGTTGCCAACAGCTCCCTCCTGGGAATAAAGGCATTACAGCTTGATCCAAACATCCGCATGGATGATGGCAAGCTGAATGTCTGTCGAATTTATGCGAACAGTGTGTGGGAGTATCTTCGTCTGGCGGTCAGTATGCTGATTGGCGCGCAGGAACGGAATTGGAATATTCTCTGCCTGGAGGCATCGGACAAGGTCGAGATCAACTGCAAGGAGAAGCTGCCGGTACAGGGCGACGGCGATTTGATCGGTCGCCTGCCCATCACCGTCAAAGTTTGCCCGCAAGCCATCCAGATCGTGACGCCGGTTCGGGCGGTGTAGGGGTACGACATCGCGCTGAGTGCTACGCGATCGAAGCGTCGTGCCCCTACGTTTAATTCAACGTTTGCAGAACGTGACTGACCGCTGTGGAGGCCGGCCCACCGAGAGATTGGATCAGGGCGGTCTTTGCATTCGGGACCTGGTTCGCCTCTGCCTGCCCCCGCAGCTGGAGCGTCGCTTCGACGGCCTGGTACACACCTGCCGCGCCTCCGGGAAAGCCGCGTGCTTTCATGCCTCCCATCGTGGCGCAGGGGATCTTCCCTTTTAAACCGATCTCACTGCTCTCAGCGAGTTTCCATCCCTGACCTTTGATCGCGAACCCAACTGCTTCGAGTTGTAAAGCAGCATAAATGCTGTATACATCATGATATTCGAACAGGTCGATGCGATCCAGGATCAGGCCGGCTTGCTTCATGGCTTTGCCGGCGGAGATCTGGGCCGTGTCGAAGTACAACATGTCCTTGCGATCGTGCAGGGCGAGCGTATCCGACGCGGCGCCTGAGCCGGCAACCTTCACGAGCGGATGCGAATAATGTGAAGGGAGCAGGTCGCGGCGCGTCAGGACGAGCGCAGCAGCGCCATCGGCATTGGGAGCCATGTCGAACATGTTGAGCGGATCACTGACCATTTCAGCGTTGGCATACGTCTCGGGTTTGATCGCCTTGCGATACATTGCACAGGGATTGCCCGCGCCGTTGGCGTGCGCGGTGAGCGCGAACCCCGCGAACCCATTCGCAGGGACCTGGTACTCGTGCATGTAGCGCTTCATTAAGAGGGCAGCTTGCGCCGCAGAGGTCATACCGTGCACGGCTTCGAATTCAGCATCGCTCGTGGTCGCAATTGCAGTGTCCACATCGGGACCGAGCTTATCCGTGAACTTCTCCACGCCGACGACGAGCGCCACATCCACCATGCCGCTTGCGACCGCGAGATAACCCTGTCGCAGCGCGGCGCCGCCCGCGGCGCCCGCGGCTTCGACGCTCACCGCTTCGATGCCCAGCAGCCCCGCATAATCCGCAAGCAACACACCGAGATGCGCCTGGTTCGATAAATTGATCGCGAGCATATTGCCAGCAAACAACGATTGCGGTCGCAGCCCACCCGAATCCCGGACGGCTGCCTGAATGGCATCGAAGGCCAGGTCACGCAAACCGATTTCCCAATGCTCGCCAACTTCTGTCTGTCCAATTCCTGCGATAACGACTTCTGTCATGAATACTCCTGAGAAAGCAAACAAGTAGACACGTAAATACGTCCCGCACTTGCGTGCTTGTTTACGTGTTTACTTGAATACCTCTTGTAAAAACTTCAGCTTTTCCGCGGTCTGGTAACTCCCGCCGCCTTCATGACCGTTGTACGGATAGACCTTGATATCCTTTTCGCCAGCCCAATGGTTGTACGCAGCAAAGACGGTCGAGGGCGGACAGATTTGATCCATGAGCGCCGTAGAGAATAATGCCTTGGCTTTTGCCCGTGCCGATAAGTTGACACCATCGAAATAAGAGAGCGTATGGAAGACCGTATCCACTTTATCGCGCTGGGTATGGCAAAACTCTGCGATCTCTTTATAGGGATAGGAGTCCACAATTTCGGTGGCGCGGCGGTAGTGACAGAGGAATGGCACATCCGGCATGGCAGCAGCCACGTCCGGGACGAGCCCGGCCGCGGCAATGGTGATGCCTCCGCCCTGCGAGCCGCCGGTCACGGCGATCTGTGCAGCATCCACATCGGGATGACCGCGTGCCGCCTCGATGGCACGCACAGCATCGGTGAAGACGCGGCGGTAGTAGTAATGCTTTGGGTCGAGAATCCCCTTGGTCATGCTGCCGGGATAATGGGCATTGCCGCCATCCGCGTATAGATCGGGTGTCTCGCCCATCGACCAGGTGCTGCCCTGGCCGCGCGTGTCCATGATGAAATGAGCATAGCCCGCGCTTGCCCACAGGAGCCAATCAAAGGCAAAGTTGCGCCCGCCGCCATAGCCGATGAATTCGACCACGCAGGGCAATTTTCCGGATCGCTGCCTGGGGAGGATCAGCCAGCCTTTGATGGGTTGTCCACCGAAGCCTGCATAGGTAACGTCGAAAGTCTCCTGCGCGACGAGACCATAATCTACTTTTTCGAAGGTTGCATTGAGTGGATGCTTACGTGTTTCATCTAAAGTAGCTTTCCAAAATGCATCGAAATCCGCCGGTTCATCCCGTTCCGGGCAGTAGGCCTTGAGTTCGTTGAGAGAGAGGTCAAAAAATGCCATTATATTTTCCCCGTCATTGCGAGGAGGGTTGAGGTGCCAAGCGCCGAAAGCCCGACGAAGCAATCTCTATTACTGTAAATGAGATTGCTTCGAGCGGAAGAGCACCGCCCTCGCAATGACGATAAATTTTACTTCATTGCCAGCTTGCCGCGATAGCGTACATACGTCGCGTAATCGATTTCGGTGCGGCGCGCGATGTAATCCTGAGTCTTCAGCGCAAAGCCGGCGCGCTCGGTGATCTTATCGGTGACAGTGATGTCGAAGGCGTCAGAGCCGGCCCCGGAACCGAACGAGACCATCAGGATGCGGTCGCCTGGCTGGGCCTGGTCGAGGATCGCGGTCAGGCCGATCACCGCCGCGCCCGCGTAGGTATTCCCGATCACAGGGACGAGCAGTCCCGGCTCGATCTGTTCCTTCGAAAAGCCAAGCTGCCCTGCGACGCGCTGCGGGAACTTGGTGTTCGGCTGGTGGAAGACCGCCCACTTGTAATCCTTGGCGGTGGTGCCGGAGGCTTCCATCAGATGCGTCCCGGCTTCGATGATGTGCTTGAAGTAGGCGGGCTCGCCGGTAAAGCGCATGCCATGCTCAGGATAGCGTTGATATTCACGCCGCCAGAAATCGGGCGTGTCGGTGACGTAGGAATACGCGGAGTTGATCGTCGCCAGTGATTCCTCTGCGGGACCCACCACAAACGCAGCCCCGCCTGCGCCCGCGGTGTATTCGAGGGCGTCGCCGGGCTTGCCCTGGGCGGTGTCCATGCCGATGGCCATGGCATAGTGACCCATGCTCGATCCGACGATGCCCATTGCTGCGACCAGGGCTTCAGTGCCTGCTTTGCAGGCGAATTCCCAGTCCGCGGCCTGCGTGTTGGGAGCCGCGCCGATCGCTTCCGCGACCAGCGTGGAAGTCGGTTTCACTGCATACGGATGCGACTCAGACCCGACCCAGACCGCACGGATATCCGTCGGGTCGATCTGAGCGCGCTTCATCGCGTTGCGCGCCGCCTCGATGGACATGGTGATCACGTCTTCATCGAGGCCGGGGACGGCTTTCTCCTTGATGGGGAGTCCGCCTTTGCCTTCTGTCCAGACGCGCGAGACTTCTTTCGCGGGCAGGCGGAAACGCGGCACGTACGCGCCATACCCGACGATGCCGACCGGCTTGGCAGGTTTCAGTAAAGTGGGGGAGTGTGAATGAGGAGTTGTCATTAGTATGATCCTAACTTCGGATTTTGCATTTAAAGAGAAACTTGGCTCTTGATATAAATCATTTTCTTATAAAGGTATTTTAGCCTCTTTACGTCTGGGAATCTTTTCGGTTTTTGCAATCACTTTGTAAAGTGCATCTCTGAACAGCATAGTGCCTTCAAATTCCGGTAGCAGCAGATTCTGTTTTACCACGCAATCAAAGTCGAAGAACCAGTACATGGGCATGAGCGGTGAGATCCATAGGCGGCTGTTCTTGGTTTTCTCGGTAAGATGATAGTCACCGTAATTCCCGCGTGCGGCTGAAAGGATGGAAGAGTTGATGACACTGGGGTCTTGAAACTCTTTGTTTTGTACGTAAGTCACAGCTTCATCGTAGGCTTGATAGGATTCCATTTGTGGGGTCAAAGAGCACGAACCGAGAAATCCGCCTGCTTTTGTAATGCAAGCAATATTCTCGAGGATGTGCGCATGTGTCAGGTTTTGTTCTGCGCCAAAGCCGATACAGGCGATCAAACGAGTGCCGACATTCGAAAGTTGATTGACCGCGTACAACGATGTCAAATCTTCGATGGCAGTTCCCAACTCTGCTTCATCACCGCGAACCAGGCTGTCTACGCCGCCATCCACCAGCAAAATTCCGTCAATTCCCAGGTGCTCGCATAA
>DASTJG010000018.1:0-7575 GCA_035716785.1 Anaerolineales bacterium | reverse complement strand
TGGAAAAATGATCGTCCATGCCAATGTTAGCATGGACGATCATTTTATTGACAGCTGATGGCTAAAACCCATCATGCTCCGTCCGAGCAATAATTTCATCCTGTAACGTTTTGCTCAAATCACAATCTGTTTAATCCTTATATAAAAAACCACGCTATTCGCGTGATCTTTTTGTGATATTCATATGAAAGCAATGCACCCCCGAAATAGAGCGATTGGTTACTTGCGCAGCAGTTCGAGATTTCCCTGTGCCTGTGGCGCCAATTGGAAAAATTTTTGCAACTTCTCGCAACCACCATACTGGTCACACGCAGCGCAAGTACTGTATCCTTTCTCCACTGCACAGGCGCGAATTGGGCAGGCCGAACAATAGCCACCATGGCGTGCTCCCGCCAGACAACCATCACAAGTTACTGCGGCAAGGGTCATGTCGGGCGCACTATATTCCAGGCGCCATTTGGCAAGTAAGGCTTCCTGCTTCTCCAGATCATTGGATTGGGTTAGCTTGTATGCCTCACATTGAGAACAATCGAGCCCGCATGGGGCAATCAACGTAGCAGTCATGGGTTCCTCCATCTCAAAGTTGTTTTTCAGAAGCATTGTGAATTATAGAACAAATATTCTAATTTGAGAAGAAGGAAAATGTTTTCATTTTGGATGGGGCTAAAATCCCTCATGCTCCGTCCGGGCAATGATCTCATCCTGTAATGTCTTGCTCAGGTCACAGAAGTAATCGCTGTATCCGGCTACGCGGACGATGAGGCTGCGGTACTCTTCCGGGTTTTGTTGGGCGGCGCGCAGAGTAGCGGCATCCACCACGTTGAATTGGATATGATGTCCATCCAGTTTGAAGTAGGTACGCACCAACTGAACGAGTTTATCCAGGCCTTCATCACTGGCCAGCACCTGGGGCGTGAACTTCTGATTGAGCAGAGTGCCACCGGTGCGCGCGTGATCCATCTTGGCCACCGAGCGCACTGCGGCGGTGGGCCCGCACCGGTCCGCGCCCTGGACGGGGGAAACACCCTCAGAAAGCGGGGTCCAGGCATGGCGGCCGTCGGGAGTCGCGCCGGTCACCGAGCCAAAGTATACGTGACAGGTCGTCGGCAGCAGGTTGATGTGATACTCACCGCCGCGCAAATTCCTGCGCCCGTCGACCGCGTTGAAGTAGGCGTCGAAGACGCGTCGCATCAAGTCATCGGCGTAGTCGTCATCATTGCCGTAGCGCGGAGTGCGGTTCAGCAGCATCTGCCGCTCGCGCTCGAACCCGGCAAAGTCAGCAGACAGTATCTGCAACAAGGCAGACATACTCAAAGTTTTGTCTTCGAATACATGCTTCTTGATAGCGGACAGCTCATCGGTGATCGTTCCCATACCCACCCCCTGGATATAGCTTGTGTTGTAACGAGCGCCGCCCGCGTGATAATCCTTGCCGCGCGCGATGCAATCGTCGGTGAGGAGTGACAGGAACGGGGCAGGCATGTATTTGGCGTACAGGTGCTCGATGATATTGTTCCCGCGCACCTTGATGTCGATGAAGTGCAGCAATTGGCGCTCGAAGGCCGCAAAAAGCTCATCGAACGAGGCAAACGTGCGCGGGTCACCCGTTTTGATCCCCAGTCTCTGTCCGGTTCGAGGATCGATACCGTTGTTCAGTGTCAACTCCAATATTTTGGGGAGATTGAAGTATCCGGTTAGGATATAAGCTTCCTTGCCGAACGCGCCTACCTCCACGCAGCCCGACGAACCGCCGCAGCGCGCGTCAGCCATACTCTTGCCCATCCGCACCAGCTCCTGCACGATCAGGTCGGAGTTGAACATCGACGGTTGCCCGAACCCAGTGCGGATGATCTTCGCAGCGCGGCGCACAAAGCGGTCGGGGTTCTTCTTGCTGACCTGCACCGACGACGACGGCTGGAGCAGGCGCATATCTTCGATCACATCCAGGAGCAAATATGTGACTTCGTTGACGCCGTCCGAACCATCGGGCTTGAGTCCGCCCAAGTTGATCTGGGCGAAGTCGGTATACGTCCCGCTCTCGGCCGCGGTCACACCCACCTTGGGCGGCGCGGGCTGGTTGTTGAATTTGATCCAGAAGCAGTGCAGCAGCTCCTCGAACTCGTCACGCCGCGCCGGATCATAAAAGGGCAACAGGTGCTGGTCGAGCTTACCGGGACAAAACGCATCCCATGTGTTGAGTTCAGTGGTCACGCCGAGATGAACGAACCAGTAATATTGCAGCGCTTCATGGAAATTGGATGGGGCATGTGCCGGGACATTGTGACAGACTCGCGCGATGTTTTCCAATTCCGCGCGACGCTGCGGATCAGACTCCACCGCGGCCTGTTGCGCGGCCAGCTCGGCATAGCGCTCCGCAAAGTGCATGATCGCCCCTGCCGCAGTATGCATGGCGCGCAATTCCTGCTGCTTGTCGTAGGCTTCGGGATCATGCAGAAAGTCCAATGCAGTCAAATGCTTTTCGATCTCAGACTGGAAGTCGAGCATGCCTTTGTGATAGATCTTGTCATCCAAAACAGTGTGTCCGGGGGCGCGCTGTTCCATGAATTCGGTAAAGATCCCGGCTTCGTAGGCTGCTTTCCACTCAGAGGTCATTTCATTCAGAATCAGCTCGCGCATCGATTTGCCGCGCCAGTACGGGATGACGGTCTGCTTGTAGGCCGCGCGGGTCGCCGGTTCCACGCGGAAGGAGGTCTTCTCGCGGCTGTTCAGGATGTCGAGGTCCTGCAGGCTGTGACAGCACAACTCCGGGAAGGTTGGTGCGGTCTTGGGCACGTTCCCCTTCTCACCAACAATCAATTCGCCAGGATAGATCTCGATGTGCTTATTCTCCAGGATATAAGCGAAGGCTCTGGCGCGGCGCACGGGCTCGGACATCAACCCAGTTTCCTGCTGGTAAAACGCCGTCAACAACTCCGCCCGCTCGCTGGAAAGAGTTTCCTTTGCATCCAGTGATTGCTGGCGTAACTTTTTGACGCGTTCAGTGATTGGCATGGGACCTCCAAATGAAGAATGCAGGACAACGTCTATCGGATCAAAACAGTCAAGCCATAACTCCGCAGCACTTCTGCCGCGTTGTCCATGTCTGTCTCCGCGGGCGGACGGGTTCCGGCAAGCGCATACTCCCGCCCCAACGCCTCGTACTTTGCCTGAGCGATGTCGTGATATCCCATCAGTTCTATGCCTTCCAGCCGAGGCAAACTGACAAGGAACTTCGCGCTTTCGAGGAGATTTTTCTCATCATTGATTCCCGGGATCAATGGGATCCGCACCACGTACTTTGCACCCGTTGCACTCAACCGACGTAAATTTTCCAAAATCACTTCGTTGGGCACGCCCGTCACTTCCCGGTGACGAAGGCTGTCCATATGCTTTAAGTCGTAAAGGAACAGATCCACATCCCCGCGGATCTGCTCGAAAACATTCCAATTCGCAAACCCGCCGGTATCCACCACTGTATGGATTTCCTGCTTCCGGCAGGACTCCAGCAACGCGGACAAAAATCCCGGCTGCATGAGCGGCTCGCCGCCGGAGAACGTCACCCCACCACCCGACTCATCATAAAACGGGATCTCCCGCTCGATCTGCCTCATGACATCATCGACCGTCATTTCGCGCCCCGAGAACTCCCTGGCTCCAGAGTAACAGGTCGCAACGCAAGTCTGACAGCGAGTACATTTTGAGCGGTTAGTGGTCAGACGACCGGAGACGTTTGCCTCCAATTGGATCGCCCCTTCCGGACACACCTCTACACACTTTCCACAGCCCAGGCATCGTCCGCGGCGATACAACAACACAGGTGTGAGCGACTGGCTCTCCGGGTTGTGACACCACAAACACGAAAGCGGACAACCACTGAAAAAGACCGTTGTCCGAATGCCGGGACCATCGTTGATGGAGTATTTCTTGATATCAAAAATCGTTCCACTTTGCACAAGTGGAATATACCTTTGGCACCATAGGCTGTCAACGAAAGATATAGGTTGACTCGCTTAATTCACCCGCCTGAAACTGGAGGAAAGAGTGCGATCTCGGCGCCCCCGGGAACGATCGCTTCATCAAATACATATTCCTGATTGATGGAGATCAGCATGTGACCGGTCAGCCCGGTCAGCGCCGGAAATTTTTCTGTCAGGATGGATTTGAATCCCGCGATGTTCGTCTGTGCGGGGATCTGCAATTTAACAGACCTAACTCCCGCCCGGTCGCGCAGTGTGGCAAAAAATAAAACAGTGATGTTCTCCATCGTTCAGCAGCCTGCCTCGATCTCTCAAGGACAACGGATCACGCCCTGGGCCCACAGGCACCCGCCGCAGGCAAGACCGGTATTGCCCAAGCAGTCTTCCTGATTGTCTGTGGAAAGTTCGCAGCCGCTACAGAAGGTGCATGGCGAAAAATCGAAACGTTGCACACGCTCGCGTAAATCCGCGTAATTCTGGCCATTCCAAATCTCTAATAAATCGTTGTCCATAACATTGCCCAATGTGTATGTTTGGGCACGACGTAGCTGTGTTCTAAAATAATCCTGGTTGGTATGCAAAAGCGGTAAGCACGGACAAACACTTCCATCCCAGCGGATCGCGGTGCTGCCCTGCTCGATGAATGGACAGGAATCCACGGCACGGTTAAGCTCGTAGCCTGCAAGTTCCAATCGGTATTTCCGTGCAAAAATGTCCGCCAATACATCTTTTGTATGAGGATCCCAGTCCATGCGCGGCAGGTTGACCACCGGAAAGGATGTGCTCAGGCGTGTGGCAGTATTACGCATCGCGCGTTTGTAAAGAACTTGTTCCTGCAGTTCAGGGGTATGGGCTAATACATTGCTGATCGAAAATTGTTTGGCGCCCAGGCTGATACCCAACCGCAGTATCTCCGGCAGGTCCGCGATGTTGTTTTTCATCGCGACAAATGCAATCCCAAGGCTGGGCTTGGAATTATCGATATCCGTTGCTTTGTATCGTATCGTGCGCAGGCTTTTCAGGTTTTCGATCACTTGTGGCAGTGACGAACCCAGCCGTATATCTGCGTAACTTTCCGGGGAGGAACCATCTAATGAAACCCAGAGCGTATCCAAACCGGCGCGGATGAACTGAAGCGCGCGCTCTTCGGTAAGCAGCAGCCCATTCGTAATCAACTCGACTCTGGCGCCCAACGCCTTGATCCGTTTGACCCATTCGATCAGTCTGTGGTGAATCAGGGGTTCACCGTACCCACCAAAGAAGACTGTGGGCAGCGGGGACATTCCTTTCAATGTTTCAAAGATGCGCTCGAAGATCTGGTCGCTCATCTTGCCGGGCTGTTCGCCCCACACGTTCCTCATGCAGGTAATACAATCCAGGTTACAAAGGTTTGTCACCTCGATGTAGATCTTTGCCAGGTGTGCGATGGGCCGCAGCAACCTGATCTCGTTATTCCCCTCATCCAGATGGATCTCCGTCCCGGGCTTGATGCCAAAGCGTGCCGCGATTTCAGGAGGCAAAATCATTCGTCCCTGTTCGTCGACGCTGGCTTTGATGAGTTGTTTTTGATTCATGGATTCCCGTTCGTTTATCCGCCAATCTGCGCCATGCGACGAGATTCGGGATAACGCTGGAGGAGCAATTCATGTCCTTGCGGCTTGGCATCGACTGCCTTTTGAAGGAACGGGAGCAGCGGCTTGCCTGTGCGTACTGCCTCGCGGATATTCACCTCACCATCCAACAGAAGACAGGGACGCAGGTAACCATCTGCAGTGAGGCGCAGGCGATTACAGTTCTGGCAAAAATGTTCGCCAAGCGGCGAAATAAAACCGACCGTTCCCAATGCACCTGGAATGCAAAATGTACGAGCAGGACCATTGCCTGTTGGAGTAGCAACAGGATGAAGATCAAATGAAGAAAGACAAGCCTGCATTTTCTGAACAGAGATGTAGCGATCTGGCTGCACAGGGAAGCCTTCCCCCCAGTTCTGCGCGTTGCCGACTGGCATCAATTCGATGAAGCGGATGTGCCAGGGATTCTCAATCGTCAGCCGCGCCAGCGCGGGCAACTCGTCAGCGTTGAGTCCGTTCACGACAACGGTATTCAGCTTGAGCGGCGCGAGACCGGCATCTTCCGCTGCCGCGATCCCGCGCCAGAGACGGTCAATATCCCCACCACGCGTGATCCGTTTGAACTTGTCCGGGTCCAGCGTATCCAGGCTGATGTTCACGCGCCGCAAGCCCGCTTGCGCCAGCGGTCGCGCAAGCCTTTCAAGAAGCATGGCATTGGTCGTCAGACTCACCTCTTCGATGCCAGGGATGGATGAGAGGCGCGCCACGATTTCGAGGATGTCCGGACGTACAAGCGGTTCGCCACCCGTGAGGCGGACACGCTTCACACCACCCCGGGCGGCTGCCTCCGTGATACAGGCGATCTCCTCCGCCGAGAGTTGATCCTCGCGCGGCTGCCACTGCACCCCTGCTTCGGGCAGACAATACACACAGCGAAGGTTGCATCGATCCGTAACCGATATGCGCAGGTATGTGATCGGACGTCCGAAGCGGTCAGTGAGTGTCATGGGCTCAGCCTTGTCTCTACTCGTAGAAGTAATATAAATTTAAATTTTCGTCCGCCCGTACGGTCCTGGTCATTTTGTCCGTTAGCTTGCTGTCGAACCGGACCTGGGTTGGCCACATCCTCGCTGGAAAAAAGATGACCTGATCGCCATCCTGCAACACATGATCGAGATCGGATTGAACATTGGGCATAGCACTCATTTTTTCATTGATAAATGTAAAGCCACGCTCATTGGTACACATGAGCAGATATTCCAGCAGGTCGGCAAGTGTGCTGCCCGTGGATAGTTTTACGCTTATGCCGGAATAGTTACCCATATGGTGAACGACAGCGCCATAACATGAAAGCTCACCATATAACCGAACACCAACGGTGACAAAACTCATCTACCCGCCTCCAACCGGAGGGAACATTCCGACTACGTCACCATCGTTGAGCAACGAATCATGCTCTTCGATAATGTTATTGACGAAAACAATGTGAGTCTCTTCTGCCGGGATTTTTAAAAGGTCGATCAAGTCCTGTACAACAGAGCCTTCAGGTAATTCAACTTCAAAAGGGCTGCCAGTGCGCGAACCGCCCTTGAAACGAACGAGGGTGGCGAAGAGTTTTACCGTGACACGCATGTTCGTCTCCATTTCTTCAGGCAACTTTGAATACAATATTCGCCGGGCTGGCGGAAGTGATCGTACCCGAGGCATCATATGGCATCATGCCGAGTGTGATTTTCCGGTCTCGCCTGTGCAATTGTAGCCGCGCAAATCCAAGCGCAGACGAGCTGGGAAAAGGCACGTATTCCTCCATTTCCCAATTGTGGATAGGCGCTTCACGCAAATAGAACGCCTGCAAAGCACCAATCCCGGCCTTCCCGGAATAGGCACGCCAATTCTCCGGATTGGAAATATCTGTCAGAATGCTTTGGGGATCAACAGCCTTATACTCCGGCGGCAACGGAACTCCTTCGCGGCTGGTTCTGATGCCGAAGATCCGGTTGGGAAAACGCAGGCTGGAAATTATTTTG
>DASTJG010000017.1:0-17329 GCA_035716785.1 Anaerolineales bacterium | reverse complement strand
GTCATATTAAGGACATGACATTTGTCTATGTGCCTAGGCATCTGCTTATTGGAATGATCTGTCCTTCCTTGCAAAGCACATAGCTGAGTTTCGCTTGACAGTCAACAGGGGTGTTGACATCTCCTCCTTTTTTCGCTAAACTATACGCAAGAATGAACAGGAGATGTCATGCCTGATAATCGTTTAACCTCTCATTTGACCCCGCAGACCACCCTGGTTTCCGCCATTGATTCCTGGGCAGCCTATCTCGCGGATAAAGGGCGCTCCCCCAATACGATCAAAGCATTCCTTTCGGATGTGCGCCTGTTGACCAGTTTCCTGCCTGAAGACACCACCCTCGCCAAAGTCACTACGAAAGACCTTAACCGCTATTTCGAGTGGATGGAAAACGAGCGCGATGTTCCCTGCAGCCCCAAGACACTGGCGCGGCGCATCACTGCCACCAAATCCCTGTTCCGCTGGCTGCATCAATACGGGGTCCTGCTGGTGGACCCGGCCGAAAAGGTCGCTCAACGTTCGGCGATCAGCCCCCTTCCTATTGTGCTGACACCCGACGAATACGATGCAGCGCTGCTTGCGGCAGATCGCCACCGCCGGGGAGCAAAACCCGATGCCCGGCCTTACACACTGGTTTATCTTCTGCTGACGACCGGCATTAAAAAGAGCGAGACGTTGGGTCTCAAGCTCGAACATGTCGAGCTGGAAACACCCAACGGTCCGCAGATTTTTGTCCGTTATGCCAGCCCGACGAATCGTTACAAGGAGAGAAAGCTGACCCTGCCCGATGATTGGATTCCCGCCTATAACGAATACCTCGCTCAATACCACCCGGAAGAGCAGGTCTTTCCCTGGTCTCCGCGGCGGCTGGAATATTTATTGGAAGATATTGGTAGTGAAGCCGGTCTGACGAAACATCTCTCCTTCGACATGTGCCGCTGGACCTGCGCGCTGAATGATTATCGCGCCGGTGAAGAGCCGGATAAGATCCGTCAGAAGCTTGGGGTCTCAAAGATCCAATGGCGGGAGCTGCACAACAAGTTAAAACAACTCAGTGGAAGTTCGTGATTACAGAGTGCCGCATAATTAGGTAAACCCGAAATCTGAATTTCAGTTTGCCATTCCATTCAAAAGTTCACTTATTTATGAGATAAGCGGCAAATCAACACTCCCCGATACTTACAACCGGGGAGTGTTATTAAAGTTGGGACGGCCAACCCTCAAGCAAGATAGTTACTTTATGACCTGGTCTTCATCTTCGCCATATTCCGCCTTCGTCATCGAAAAGTAAAGAGCCTGCCGTGTTGACTCTGTCAACCGGAATGGGTGCGCAGGACGATAGCCTGGCACCCAGACCACCTTCTCGCCTATGCAAAGCAGAGGCCAGCGATCACGGGCACGCTGCGGCAGTTTGACATTGATAAAGAAATCGGAGATCTTCATCTCATGCCCGTCCATGCCAAGTGGTTGGAAGCGATCGCCTTCCTGACGGATGCGTAACTCCAGCGCATCGACGATGCCCTTTGCATCCACCCAGGTCTGGAATGGATCGTCATTTGCGAGTGCCTGCTCGAGCGCCAGCGAGGCAAGGTTCCAGAGTTCACAGTTCAACTTCCAGCCACCCAACAAAGTGACCTGACTCGGAATCTTCAAAGGAATGGTATGACCATCCTTTGGCATCTGCGGCCAACGTTCAATGGGCAGAGTTACGTCTCCCCGAGCCACATAGATCAACGACCCTTCACGGAGCAAGTGGATACCACCTGTCAGATCCATGCGGATACGGGCGGGGGAATCGCAAATAAAATTTGAAGCGCGCTCCAGGGTAGCATAGTTCAAGTCCAGCTCGCCGGGTTGGATGTGTTCGATCGCGCGCCGGATCAGGTTCCGCTGGAGTCCGAGTGGCTGTTGCGCCAGAATCACAGCATCAAAGGTAATGAAGCCGGCATTTTCCTGCACGGCGCATGCCTTCCACGCTTCATCCAGAACATTGGAAAGCACCTCGTAATCGCCTTCCAGCGAACGGGAGGTACGCCAAATCACATCGCGAAAACGCGGGTTGTACGATTCAAGCGTTGGAATGAGCAAATGACGCAAGCGATTACGGAAGAAATCCAGGGAAGCATTGCTCGGGTCATGCCGCGGACGGAATCCATTCGCCGCACAATAGACAACCGTTTCCTCGCGCCATGTGTCGAGCAGCGGACGAACGATCGGGATCTCCGGATCGAACGTGTGAATGACCGTCCGATAGCTCATGCCTTTGAGCCCGGCGATACCTGCCCCACGGATGAAGTGCATCAGGACAGTTTCGACCTGGTCATCTGCCGTGTGACCGACTGCAACAGCCTGCGCCTTGAAATGACGCGCCTGCTCCATGAGGAAACGATAACGCAGGATGCGTGCAGCTTCCTCGATGGATAACTTTTCCTTCTCTGCATACGCCCGCACATCCCCGCTTTCGATCACCGAAACCAGGTTAAGCCGTGCAGCAGTCTGCTCGACGATGTTCGCATCTGCATCGGAGTCCGGGCGCAGTTTATGGTTGAAGTGCGCGACAACGATGCGATGCCCGGTCTTGCGCAGCACGCTCATCAGGCACAGGCTGTCCGGCCCCCCGGAGACGCCCACGACAATTGGGATCTCGCGGCTCAACTTGCATTGATCTCGAAGAATGGATTGGATATTTTCGAGCATTCGATAACAAGATAGACCTCACAGGTCTTAAGACCTGTGAGGTCTATTACATCAAATTTGATACAACTCCACCAGCACACCTGATGTGCTTTCAGGATGAATGAACGCGTACTTCTTTCCGTCTGCGGCAGTACGCGGTTCTTCATTGATGAGCCGCACACCTCTGGATCTTAATTGTGCCATCATTGCCTCGATGTCATCCACTTCGAGACAGAGGTGATGCATGCCCGGTCCGCGCTTGGCCAGGTACTTCGCAATACCCGAATCGTCTGTGGTCGGCTGGACCAGTTCCACTTCCGAACCGGGGAGCGGCAAGAACGCCACCTGCGACTTTTCGGCAGGGACATCGCGCAGGCCGTGAAGTTCCATTCCCAGTGCGTCGCGCCAAAAAGAGAGGGCTTTTTCCATGTCTTCCACAACGACGGCCACATGATTGATTTGTTTCACTTTTGGCATATTCTTCTCCGTAAAGGTGACGATCACCTGCTTTACAAAAGTGACTGTCACTTGTAAATTCAAGGGTTGATTATAGCCGCTTGTCAGGGAATTCGATAACGATTAAGATAGACATATGTTGAATATCCCAATCAATGTGCGCCGCGTGCTGGTACTGATCGGTATCCTGGCGCTGGTCTTCATCGTGCTCGAGTTCAACCGCCGCCTGGAAGAACTCACCATGCTGAACAGGCAAAACCACCTGATCCAGACACAGGCAACCCAAGCCATTCAGACCCAGTCCGCCCTGCGGACCCAGGTGGCTTATGCGAGTTCCGATGCTGCAGTGGAGGGATGGGCACGCATGGATGGTCACTATGTTCAGGATGGCGACTTGCCGGTCGTCCCGGTCGGGGAGCCTGGAGCGGCGCCCATGGAAGTTGCTACACCCACTCCGGCTCCCACCCAGTTAGCAAACTGGGAAGTGTGGTGGAATCTGTTTTTTGATGATTAAAAGCATTGTCCCTTCGTGACGGTCCTTCTGTGTTCCACTCGTTCAAAAAGCCTGGGGGACGGTCGAAACCGCGAGGAATTGGCTGCGAAACGACTCGGTAAAAATCGAGTTTATGCAGCGGGCTTTTCCTAATCAGATCTAAAACTCATAAAACATTTTCCATGCAAACTGTTTCCTCCATCTCACCCCAAATATTAAACCGGCTTGCTCTGTTCCCGGATTCAACTCGCGTCGAAAACAATGTGCTGTTCATCGCAGGCCAGGAACTCGCCTCGCTCGCAGAGCGATACGGGACTCCGTTGTACGTGTACGACCGCGCCACCCTGGAGGCTTCCGTCAAAGCCTACACCGAGGCATTATCTGCTTTCTATCCATTTGCATCTCACATCACATATGCAGGCAAGGCCTTCCTTTGCAAAGCCATCGCCGAATGGACACAAACCCATGATCTTTTCGTCGATTGCACGGGCGAAGGTGAAATCGCGATGGCTGTCGCGGGCGGGGTACCGCGCAAACACATCCTTGTACATGGGGTGAATAAATCACATCAGGATCTGTATATTGCATTCAAACACGCGGGCACGATTGTTGTTGACAATCTATCTGAACTGTATCGTCTAGGGGATATAAGGAAAGCATTCCCAGAAGATTTACCGGATATCTGGCTAAGGCTTCTTCCGGGTGTCGCTGTGCATACACATCATACACATACGCAGACTGGTCAACCTGACAGCAAGTTTGGCATGACACCGGATGAAATCCATAAAGCAGGCGCGTTTTGCAAGTTGCATGACTTGCCAATAAAAGGCATTCATTTCCACCTGGGCTCGAACTTCCGCGATCCCGAACCGTTGCTCCCTGCAATCGACATGGCGTTGGATCTCGCCAGGGAAATTGGCTTTCGCGGTGAATGGCATTTCTGCCCCGGTGGGGGCTGGGGTGTGGCCTACCATGAAGATGAGCTACCCAGCCCATCCATTGAAAGCTATGTGCGCGGGATCTCAGAAGCAGTGATCGAAGGATGCCGTCAGCGCGGACTGGACCTGCCCCGCCTGCACCTCGAACCCGGGAGGAGCCTGATCGCGCGCGCCGGGGTTGCCATCTATCGCGTCGGCGCGGTGAAGCGGCGCGGAGACAAGACCTGGCTTCTGGTCGATGGCGGCATGGCAGACAACCCGCGTCACGCGCTGTACGGGGCGCGCTATTCCTGTTTAACGGTGACAGGCCTCGGTCGCGAAAGAACCGAGCGAGTCTCCGTCGGTGGGCCGTATTGCGAATCCGGAGATATCGTCATCGAAGATCTGCTCATGCCGGAAGTCCAGGAGGGAGAATGGATCGCCATCCCTGTCGCAGGCGCGTATCACATGAGTATGTCCAGCAACTATAACGGCGCACGCCGACCGGCCGTGCTCTGGCTCGAGGAGGGAAATGCAAGACTGATCGTGGAAAGGGAAACGGTACAGGACCTTTTGAAGAATCACCGGTAAGGCATGCGGTTATAATCCTGCTTACAAAACTCCAACTTACAGGTAGAGAGAAATGACCGACAAAATCCGCTTGTACTGGCCGCTCATTAAATCGCTGCAAACAGGTTTGCTTCTTGCGACAGGGCTCGCGGGGTATTTAAGCTCCCGCCCGCCCTTCAGTGTTTCACTTTTGCTCGGGCTGGCGCTGAGCCTTTTCCTTGCCATCAGCGGCAGCACCATCTTGAACATGTGGTATGACCGCGACATCGACGCCAGGATGAAGCGGACCCATATGCGCCCCGCCGCCTCAGGACAACTGGACCAGCAGGAAGTGTTTGTCGTTGGCATGCTGATTTCCATGCTGGGAATTGGGTCTGCCCTTCTCATCGACCGATTATATGGACTGGTCGTCTTTGCGGGCTGGTTTTTCGATGTGATCGTGTATACGGTCTGGTTGAAACGCCGTACCTGCTGGAGCATTTTGTGGGGCGGGATCTCGGGCGCGATGCCCATCCTTGCGGGGCGCGTGCTGGCCGTTGGTGAGGTCGAGCTGGTCGGCATTTTGCTTGCGCTTTCCATTCTTTTTTGGATTCCCACGCACACATTGACTTACTCCATGAAGTTCCGCAACGACTACAAAAATGCCGGCGTGCCCACCTTCCCTGAAACCTACGGAGAGCGATTCACGCGGGTGACCATCGCGGTCTCTTCCATCCTTGCCGCGATCACAATCGGTTGGGCAAGCATTTTGGTCGGCTTGAGCGCAGGGCTGCTGAGCCTGATCGCGGTGCTGACAGCCGTCATGCTCATCCTGGCCTTTGCCACCCTGCACATCCATACTGACAGGATGAACTTCATGCTGTTCCGTTATGCATCGCTTTACATGCTGAGCGCGATGATCATTCTGTCTATTCAGGGATTGGTTTAAAAAATTCTTTTCCGGTTCGGGAGGTAGAAAATGTATCCATCATCCAATGCAAGTAATCGTACGATCGTCGTCCTGCATGGTGACCAGACCGGTGAAGAACTTTTGCTGGAGGCGCTGCGTGTCCTGGCTCCACAGGTGATCGGTCTGGATCTGAACTTCCAGCACTTCGATCTCAGCCTTGCAAATCGGCGCGCCACACAGAACAGTGTAGTAAGAGAAGCCGCCGCCGCGATGAACCAGGCCGGGCTCGGGATCAAGGCGGCCACCATTACCCCGCCTGAATCAAACGATGTGGGCAGCCCGAACGCTTTGCTGCGGGAGGAGATCAACGGGACGGTAATCCTGCGTACCGGACGGCGTATCCCCGGCGTGCGACCGGTAGGAGGCGTGCACGCGCCGATCTCAATTGTACGCATGGCAGTGGACGATGCTTATGGCGCCAAGGAATGGCGTGAGAAAACCGCGGATGGCGATGAGGTTGCATATCGTACCTCCCTGGTCAGCCGGAACATCTGCCGCTGTGTGGCGGAATTCTCCTTCAAGCTTGCCCAGCGGACCGGGGCGCGCGTCTTTGGCGGACCAAAGTACACCGTCAGCCCGGTGTATGAAGGGATGTTCAAGGAGGAACTCGACGCCGCAGCCGCACGACATCCCAGCGTGGGCTATGAGCCGCAGTTGATCGATGCGACGATGGCTCTCCTGATCAAGACCAGCGGAGAGTCGCTGGTAATCCCCGCTCTCAACCGGGATGGCGATCTGCTCTCGGATTTGGTGCTGCAGATGTTTGGGAGCATTGCCGGCTCGGAGAGCCTGGTGCTGGCCTTCGACGATCCGATGCATATCAAGGTGGTCATGACCGAAGCTCCGCATGGGACCGCGCCCGCGCTAGAAGGCAAGAACATCGCCAACCCGATGGCGATGATCATGGCGGGCGCCGCGCTGCTCTCGTATATCGAAACTCCCAAAACTGAACAAATCTCGCGCGCCATTTATGAGTCCGTTTTCGAAGCGGTGCACGATAGCAAAGCCACCACCGATCTGGGCGGCAGGCTGACAACCACGGAATTCACCGACGAAGTGATCCGGCGTATCCGGTCGAAGCTGGAAGTGTGGGGAGCGTTGCGAAGTTGATTTAAAACCTCAGCCGCGAATGAGGCGAATTCGCGCAAATGCTTTAAAACTATTCGCGTTAATTCGTAAAATTCGCGGCTGAAGCTATTACATTCCTTATTAATCACTCATACCGCAGCGCCTGGACAATTTCCAGCCGCGCCGCCTGACGGGCCGGGATGATTGCAGCCAATGCTCCAAAGAGCAGTCCGATCACGATGGCAGCCACGATGCCGCTGACCGGGAAGGAATATCCCATTGGGAAGACGACTTCGATCGCGGTCACCAGGACGTATCCCAGGTACATCCCACCCAGGATGCCAAAGGTCGCGCCGATCGCTGCCAGCAGCAGCGCCTCTGCCATAATCATGTTGCGGATCTGTTTGCGGGTGCCACCTACCGCACGGATCATACCGATCTCGCGCGTGCGTTCGATCACGCTGATCGTCAGCGTGTTGAGCATGGCGATCAACGAGGGAAAGGCCAGGATGGCAAATAAAACGTACACCGCGCTGAAGGCAGCCTGGAACTGAGCCTGGATCGTGCTGTAGTAATCGGCCCCGGAGATCACTTTGAACTGAGGGTAATCCACGCCCAGCGCCTTGATCTGCGCCCCGGCGGCTTCCCGGTCGGCGCCCTCCTGCAGGTCGATCTGAATGAAGACATCCTCCGTGCTGCCAAAGTCGCTTTGCAGGTTGGATTGCGAAATGTAGATCGTATTGATCTTGGCGTTCAACAGGTCGGAGGCAACCGCCACAATGCGATACTGTACCTGCCCACTTGGCGCTAAAAGCTCCACGGTGTCGCCTACGTCCAAACCGGCGCCGATCATGAAGACGCTATTGGCGATCAGGGCGCGCTCTGAGACAATGTCCTTGTACGCCGACCGGTTCCCTTCCACGAAGACCAGGCCGCTGACCTGCTGAAATTCATCCGGCTGGATGCCCAGCACGGAGACCACCTGCCCACTATCCGTTTGGCTGGACGTAAAGCGCAGTGTGCTGACCGTCTCGACGCCGGGGACAGCCCGCAGATTTTCAGCAAGCTCGGGGGAGGCGCCCACATTGCCGCTCCACAATCCCACCGAAGGCGGGAGAAAAACATAGTCACTGCCTAGGCTGTCCTGGACCATATCGAGGAGTGTGCCTTTCATGCTGGTGACTATGCCACCGGCCGCCACGATGACGGCCAACCCCAGCAGGCTGGTCGAAGCGGTCACAGCCACGCGCGAAGGCTGGCGGGTAAGGTTGCTTTGCGCCAACCCGCCGATGCCCTGGCGAACAGTGGCAAAAGCCACGGCACGGCCAAACAGGCCGGCAAAGGGACGGACCAATCCCGGCGCTACCAACACCAACCCGACCAGGAAAAGGATCCCGCCGGGCAGGATCAATGCGGCTTGTCCGGAAAGGATGGCGAGCACAGTCAGAACCATGATGATCACACCGGCCCAAAATCCACGCCCTGTCTGTCGTTTGAATTCCACTTCCGCCACAGTCGGGCGCAGCGCTTCGAGCGGCGTCACCCGGCTGGCGTTCCACGCAGGCAGGAGTCCGGCCAGCACGGTCACCCCCATGCCCAGCAGGATGGAGATCAGCACCAGTCCGGGGGTAACGACCGGCAAGCCCAGCTTTATGTTGATGAATGCGCTGATCGGGCCCTGTACAACCTTGAGCACACCGAATGCCATCAGGTAACCCAAAAGCAGTCCGATGGCGGAGCCAAGCAGTCCCTGCAGGAGACCTTCGGCCAGGATTGCGCCCATGATCGTACGCCGGGTGGCGCCCAGGGCGCGCAGCATGCCGATGTCGCGGCGGCGCTCGGTGACCACGGTTCGGAAGGTGTTGAAGATGATGAACGCACCCATGAAAAGCGCCAGGGCGCCAAACACACTGAGCCCGATCTGGGCGATCTCCATGGTGGCGAACATTTCATCCCCGGCGATCAGCGTGCCCACTTTATAACTCTTCCCCAGGGCAGCTTCGAGCTTGTCCTGGATCTCGGCGCGGCGAGCCTTATCTGCAAAAGCCTCCACGTTCAGTCGAATGACGTTGACCTTGCCGACATCGCCGGTCATTTTCTGGGCCTGCGGCAGGTTCACCCATACGGCCTCGTTTTCAGGGCCGATGCTCGCCGGCAGAATGCCGACCACGGTCAGTTCGGTGAGTCCCGAGATGGAAGGCAGATGGATGGAGTCGCCTACTTTAATGGAGAATGCGTCGGCGAGGGTTTGCGAGATGACGGTTGCAGTGGTGTCAGAGTCGTTCAGGTAACGGCCAGCGATGACCGGGTAGGCGCGGATCGAACGGGCTTCCTCCGGAACGACCCCGACCAGATTGACCGCGATGATCCTATCCGGCCGGGCCGGATCGTCATCCACAAAATCGGCAGGCAGGTTGATCGTGCGTTCGAGTGAAGCCGCGAAGGCGCGTACACCGTCGATGTTATGCAGGCGGCTGGTCACATCCGCGGGGAACGAATCGCCGGCGGCGTTGGTAATGGTGAAATCCGACTTGCCCTCTGCGCCCTGTACATTGGCTTGCAGCGCAGCGATCATGGTCGGCATGACAGTGTTCATCCCGAAGATGAGCATCACACCAAAGATGATGGCCAGGGTGGTAAGAGCAGTGCGTAATTTTCGCCCGGCTAAGTAACGGGCAGCGAGTGTAAATTGGAGGTTCATGCGATATTCCTTTGAGGAGAGCAGCTATTAACGTTAGCTGTTAGCGATTAGCTAATCTCCAATCTCCTTGATCTTCTTTTCGACAGCCGCGGCACTCCCACCGTTCTTACGTTCGAGTATGGTCTCATCCACTACCTTGCCATCTTTCAAAAAGACGATGCGATCGGCATAGGCCGCGATACGTGGATCATGCGTGACCATGATCACGGTACGGCCATACTTCTTGGCAACGTCGCGCAGCAGGCTGGCGATCTCATCGCCCGAACGCGTATCCAGGTTGCCGGTCGGCTCATCTGCCAGGATCAAGGCTGGCTCGGCCGCGAGCGCACGGGCAATGGCGACGCGTTGCTGCTGCCCACCGGACAGCTGGTCGGGACGGCTGGCCAGCCGATCCGACAACCCGAAGCGTGCCAGCCACTCCGCGCCTTTCTTCTGCGCCTCGGCCGGTTTCACTCCATCGAGCGTGACGGGCAGCGCCGCGTTCTCGACAGCGTTCAACACAGGAATGAGATTGAAGAATTGGAAGACGAATCCGATCTTGCGTCGGCGCAGTTCGGTGAGGCGGTCATCATCCATATCGGCAATGGAAGTCCCTTCGATGATCACTTTGCCCTCGCTGGGACGGTCCAGCCCGCCGATCAGATGCAGCAGCGTGGACTTGCCGCAGCCGCTGGGTCCCATGATCGCGACGAATTCACCGCTCTTTACGGAAAGATTTACATGGTCCAGGGCAGTCACAGCTGTGGACCCGGAGCCGAAGATTTTTGTTAGATTTTGTGTAGTAATGATAGACATGGTATTTCCTATTCAAATAATTTCTGTCATTGCGAGACCCGCAGGGTTGAAGCAATCCCATTTTCGATTTACAAACAATGAATTCCGTGTGAGATTGCTTCGCTCCCTTGGTCTCGATACACTGCTTCGCGGTACTCGACCAGCGGTCGCTCGCAATGACAGATGAGTGGGTGTTGAGGTAAACAAAACTCCTGGTTACGATGAACTGACTGCCTTTTCCGGCGGTGGGTAAGTCGAGCCTTTATCCCCTTTGCGCGGACGTCCGCGGGGGCGGATCTCGGGCTCGGGCAGGGGCTGGTCCTTGATCGCTTCGAGGCGCATCTCGATCATGTCGAGCCAGCGCAGGTCCGCTTCGAGATGCATGATGACCTTGTCGAGCAGCAGGATCTGGGCGATCGCAGTACGCGGGTCATACTCGTCACGCTGATTGGTTGCGGCGTGCATCTCCTGGAAAAGAAGTCCGCGCTGGGTCTGGATCAAACGCTCGGGGTCCGCGCGCCCGGAAGCTACTCCAATAATCAGCTTGATGAAGAATTCGTCACGCTGATGTCCCGGAGCGACCGGGCTGGCAAACCACTCCTGCAACGCTTCCTCGCCTAGCCGCGTAATCTTGTACACGCGGCGAGACGGTTCCTTCCCTTCGCCCAGATCGGAGGAGCATTTCACCAATCCTGCTTCTTCGAGGCGGTCGAGGGTGGTATAGATCTGAGCAGGCTTGACCTCCCAGTTTTCATCACCACCAACCAGATTCTCGAATGCAATACGCGTTTCATAACCGTGACGTGGTTTCTGCGAGATCAACCCAAGGACAGCATAACGGACAGACATAAATAGGCTCTCAATAATTAGTATACAAGTTACTAATTCAAAATAATAAACGAGTTACTATTTTTTGTCAAGGGAATTCATTTGTCTTCCTAATGACTGGACATCTTTTCAATTCTGTGGGTAGACCCTTCAAACATGAAAACGACACATTCTAAGTATTCTTGTAGAATTTTCCGAACGATAAAAGCAGTACCATCGCAGTTTCAATGCAGCAAGGAACAAAGCATCATGGCAAACATTTACAGGAATATCTTTATCCGTGGGTTGACCGAACTATTGGGGGAACGATCCGCGAACATCAGGACACGTTCCGGGAAAACCATACTGGCTGCCAATCCCATACGCGACGATCAACATGAAGATGGTGAAACAGAGGAAACACATCAGGATGCCCTGCGGAAGGCAACCACCCATGCCAATTTCGCGCACACGCAGGAAGCCTATGTCAACAAAGCGCGCAGAAGTGAAATGACTGCCTACACCATCGCCCTGACCGATTGGTTCGAGGCGCCAGAGGTGCTGGAGATCAATGTCGATGCCTGGACAGGCAAGCCCGGGCAGACAATCCGCGTCAAGGCAAGGGACAATGTCATGGTGGCAGGTGTCACCGTGATCATCCGGGATATGGATGACAATGTGCTGGAAATGGGGGAAGCGGTGCAATCCAAATCAGGTAATACCTGGTGGCATTACACCACCCAGGCGTACGTCACGATGGAACCCTTCCCCATCGTCGAAACCATCGCCCGAGATCTGGCTGGAAACCAGGATACCTTCATCATTAGCTAAGGAAACCTGCTGATCTCTTTCCCTTGCGCGTCATACAGCACGGCAAGATCAGCCTCGTCATCGTTCCAGATATTGAAGGCATAGCTGTAACTCAAGCCGATCGTGCTTATACCTGCCCAAACTCTTAAGACTTCATTCGTCTGCAAAACGCCGCTCAATGTACATGGCTGGTTCCCGGTTATCGAAACCAGGTTCCACCCGCTCAGGTCCACGGTTCCATTCCCGGTATTTTGAATATCTGCATATTCAGAAGGTTTGTTCACCGTGAGAATCCGAACGGAACTACTACGCGCTGCGGTCGCGGGTTGGGGTCGACGTGAACGTTGCCGTCGGTACCTGTGTCGCGGTGGCTGGATTGGGCGTCGTCGGTAACGGGCTGGGAGTCATCCATTCGGTTGAACGATCACCTTCTTCACAGCGGGGTCGCGACTTTCGATCAATTCGAGAGCATGGGGCAGATCCTGGAGTGGCAGGCGGTGCGAGATCAATGGGTCCACACGCACCTGGCCGGATTGCAGCAGATCCACGGCTTGGAATGAATTCCGCACGGACGTAAACGAAGACAGCACTGTGAGTCCCTTGCGGAAGATCTTGAAGCCTTCCACTTCCAGAGTTTTTCCGATCGGCGGCACACCGAACAACAACACGGTCCCTCCCATGCGGGCAAAATCGATCGAGCGGTTCATGACGGGGATGGCGCCGGTAGCGTCGATCACTACGTCATACGAATCCGGCTGCAACCCGTCGAAGCTGCTGACCACCCGGTCGGCGCCCATCTCACTGGCCAGGTCCGCGCGCCCGGGATTGATCTCGAGGACGGTCACATGCGCGGCCCCTTGGATGCGCGCCATCTGGATCATCAGGATCCCGATCGGGCCTGCGCCCAGAATGGCTACATGATCCGCCAGCCCAACGCGCGCCCGCTCGACTCCGTGGACCACACACGAGAGCGGCTCCATGAACGCGCCGATCTCGAACGGCAGGTCGCCAATGGGAAAGGCAGCTTTCTCGGGAACGAGCACATATTCTTCCATGCCGCCCGGCAGAGTCACGCCGACCGCCTGCCAGTTCAGGCAGAAGTTCTGCCGGTTGTTCAGGCAGTTGACACAGTTATCACAGGCGATGTTCGGCTCCACGGCTACCCGGTCACCGACATGGAAACGCGTGATCCCGCTCCCAGTGGCTGCCACCACACCCGAGAACTCGTGCCCCGGAATGACTGGGTAGCTGCCCATGTATTCTCCGCGATAGATATGCAGATCCGTGCCGCAAATGCCACTCGCCATCACCTGAATCATCAACTGCCCGGGGCCCGGTTCAGGCACATCCCGCTCCAAGACAGAGATTTCGTTCGGTCTTTCGATAACAACCGTTTTCATTTCTTACCTCCTGAACTTCGCAATCTCTCACGGTAGTATAACCATTAACGACGGAGCTGGGATCGAGATACGATCTTACAGGAAAGCTTCAAACCTCAGCCGCGGATTTACACGAATTCTAAATGCATCTGCGTCAAATCGTAACCAAAGGAGTGCCGAGGTTGGTAAGATTGAAAACAAAAAGACCCGTCACCTGACGGGTCGTAGTGCCGAGGGCGAGATTTGAACTCGCGACCAAGGGCTTATGAGTCCCCTGCTCTACCACTGAGCTACCTCGGCGTAGCGGCGGTTTGTGCCGGAGCGCCGCAAATATTACTATGGGAGGATAGGTTTGTCAACACGTGTATCAAATTGATTGCAACCTTGCGAAAATCTGCACCCCTCGCAGGGTTCACTGCCCTCTACGATATAATGGAGACAGGAGGCTGCGTTGATATGAAGATCCTTGTCATCAGCAAAGATTTAAAAGAACGCACGGTCATCCAGCAGGTTCTGCAAAGTAATGGTCACGAGATGATCGTGGCCGAAGATAGCGAAACCGCCATGCAACAATTACAGCAGGGAGGCATACATTTTGTCATTGCGGACCGCGCCAGCGCCGATATCGATGAGAAGCAGTTCATTAAACGCGTGCGGGATGCCAAACCTCGCTATTATATTTACATCCTGTTGATCACAGCCAAAGTCCAGGAAAACGACATTACCATGCCGCGCACCAGCGCAGATGATTACATACACAGGCCGATCATTCCGATCGAGCTTAAGTCACGTGTGCATATCGGTGAACGCATCCTCAGCCTGAGGGATAATCTGGTACAAGCCAAAGACGCGCTGGACAACAGCGCCATGCTGGACACTCTGACCAGCGTATTGAACCAGAAAGCCTTTCTGATCCTATCGCGGGGAGAGCTAGAACGCGCCCGGCGCGGACAGTCTCCATTCAGCCTGATCGCCCTGGATGTGGATAACTTCAAGTCCATCAACGACAAATATGGAAAGGATATCGGGAATGATGTATTAACCGTCATTGCAAAAGCGATCCGGGAGAAGAGCCGTCCGTACGACAGTGTTGGACGTTACGAAAACGATATGTTCCTGATCACCCTGCCAGGCGTCATTGGGCAGGACGCTGAAAAGATCGCCGATCGGATCATCAAGGGAATTCTCGGCACAAATGTCTCTCTGCTGGATGGGAGTGAGATCAATATCAGCGTCAGTGCCGGGATCGTCTGTTCGACCCGCATTACTGCCTCCACGGAAATAAATACCCTGGTCCAGCATGCACAGGAAGCCGTCTCTCACGCCAAACGCGAGGGGGGAAATCAGTCGTATATAGTTTTCATCTAAGTCCGTTAGTTGAGACGTTCCATCGAAACCAACAGGTTCAGAAAGCATTTTACTAACAAACATTTCCCCGTTAGCCGATGGTCTCGATACGGCGGACGAGCGCTGCCTACTCGACCATCGAGGTTTTACAAAAACAACTGCAACAGGAACAACGCGATCATCCCGGAGATGATTGTGATCAGCGTGTTTTTGCTGAACCACGCAACCACGATGGCGACCAACCCAGCGAGCAAGCGCGTGTTATCAAGCGATACCTGGAATGTCCCATTCCGCAGGAACAATTCGGGGAAGATAATGGCCGAGAGCACCGCCGGCGGGACGTAATGCAATGCCTTCCGCATCGTTTCGGGGATCTGGAACTTGCCAAACAAGTAGATCAGCGAGAACCGCATCCCAAAAGTGATCAACCCACCCAGAAGCATTACCAGCCAGATGTTCATGAGATCTCCCCGAAGGGTTTTCTCCCCTCCAGAATCGTCCCAACAATTATTCCCACCAGGGCCGCAAGGATCAAGCCAAGTTTATAAGGTAATGAAAAAGCGATCAACGCGACAACACCCGCCGACAGCGCAGCGGCAATCGCGGCGCGATTCTTCAACACCGGCACGACCATCGCAATGAACGTCAGCGGCAGGGCAAAGTCCAGCGACCAGGATTCCGGGATCGCGGCGCCGAGGAAAATCCCCAGGGCAGTGCTGACCTGCCAGTTGAACCAGAGCGAAAATCCCGCGCCGAATAAGAACCAATGAGCATATGGCGTGATACCATCTTTCTCGTAATGTATGATCGTCGGGGCATACGCCTCATCGGTAAGCAGATAGCTCAGGAGAATTTTCCAGCGCGTCGGCAGTACAGCCAGGTACGGCGCCAGGGAAGCGGAATACAACATATGCCGCAGATTGACCACTGCAATGGTCAGCACGATCACCAATCCCGGCGCCGCATCATGCACAAGTTGCGCGGTGATGAATTGCGCTGATCCTGCAAACACAATCGATGACATCATCTGGGCGGCGCTGGTGGAAAATCCTGCGTCGAGCGCCAGCGCGCCGTAGATCATGCCAAAAGGAAATACGCCGATGAGGAGCGGGATCTCGGCTTGAACGCCCGCCCAAAAAGTTTTCGTTTTTTCGCTCATAGAGGCTGACTGCTCCCAAAGAGTTGATTGCCCCGAACTATAGCATAAAAGCAAGGCAGGCTACCCTGTGAGTACCATGTGACAACCTGACCCACATCAACTAAGCAACTGTTACTCCATCACTTCTCCGCAAAAACTCCCGGATCGAGATCGCGGCCGCGGCGCCTTCCCCTACAGCCGAAGCGACCTGCTTGGTGCTGCCATGACGCGCATCTCCAGCGACGAAGATACCGGGGACACTGCTTTCAAACGGGAGCGGTTCCATCTCCATCTTCTTTTTTCCATGCGTAATGTCATGACCGGTCAACACAAAACCTGTCGGATCGAGTTCGGCATAGCCTTTAAGAAAGGATGTGTTCGGTAATTGTCCAATGAAAACGAATGCGGCCGCGGGATGCAACTCTTCTTTCTCACCGGTTTGGGTGTTGCATACTTTTAGGGTTTTCAGCTTTGAGCCCTCTCCTGCGATCGCCTCCACAACTGTATGGTACTTCACTTCGACGCGTGAACCCGGTTCATTTAATTTATCCAATGCCACGCGGCTGGTCGTGAGACGGTCACCGCGTACTAACAACGTTACTTTTTCGGCAAAGCTTGTCAGATGCAGGCCTTCTTCGACGGCCGAATTCCCGCCACCGATCACGACGATTTCTTTCGCGCCCTTGTAAAAAGGTCCATCACAGGTCGCACAGAAATGAATCCCTGCACCGATGTAATCGTCCTCGCCCGGTACATCCAGGCGCCGGTAGGATGCGCCTGTTGCAACCAGGATCGCCCGCGAATGATAATGGTTGCCATCTGAGGTGTAGACCTCGTGATAACCCTCCTCCATTTCCAGTTTCTCCACGTCAACCGCCTGCAGGATCTCTACGCCAAACCGCCGGGACTGCTGTGCCACGCGTTCCGAAAATTCCTGCCCGCTGATGCCTTCGGGAAAGCCGGGGAAATTATCGAGACCGACCGTAATGCCGGCTTGTCCGCCAAGACCGGAGCGTTCGACCAGGAGCACCTCCGCGCCTTCGCGCGCAGCGTAGATCGAAGCGGTCAAACCAGCGGGGCCGCCTCCGATGATGATCAGGTCATAGTAGGTCTTCGCAGCTTCCGTTTTCAATCCCAGCTTTTTTGCCAGTTCAGCATTGGTCGGTTCGACAAGGAACGACTCATCTTCGAAAACGATCAACGGGATGATGCGCTTGCCATTGTTCCTTTCCAGCACATACGCTTCG
>DASTJG010000016.1:0-3998 GCA_035716785.1 Anaerolineales bacterium | reverse complement strand
GGTTCACTGTCCGCCCAGCCTTTGGCTTGCAGGAACTCGCCCACGTTGATGAACGCGTAATAACCTTTGCCGATGATGTGCTGGAATTCGTTTCGCAGCAGCAAGTCTTTCAAGACGATACGACTGGCGTTGGTCGGCTCGATGATCGTTTTGGCGGCTTCGGCGTACCCCATCTCGTAGGCCGCCATGGCAACCGCCAGCGCGTAGAATGGCGGGATAACTCCGTGCGAGGAGCGCGCCACGATGAACTTGATCACGGACTCGTCCGCGAGCAGGTGGCAATTGCGGATGTTCGAGGCACCCAGGGATTTCGTCAACCCGTCCAGGAACATGATGCGCTTGCGCTCTTCGGGTGTGAAGTTCTTCAGAAAGGAGTTCAGGTCCATCGGCGATCCGTCGGTCACGTAGTGATACATCCAGTCGAAGAGGACGAACGCCACACCTGCCTCCAGCGTGGCTTTGGCAAGCGAGACCTGCTTCTCGACCGGAATTGTCAAGCCGGTGGGGTTATCGGGATTGGTGATAACGAGACCCGCGATCTTGCGCCCCTTGGATTCAGCGAACTTTACACTGTCGCAGATTGCTTCTTCTGAATAAGCCCAGCCTTGCGCAGGATCGCCCGGTGCCCAGAGAACGTTCGCGCCCACGCCATACGGGCCCCAGTTGTAGGAGATCCACGGCACGCGCGAGACCATGATGAGGTCACCTTCACGTCCATGACCGAGCGCGAGCATGGCCTGGTAGGCCTTGATGAGCGCATCGCGTCCACCCGCGGTGCCGAGGACGTTTGCCGGTCCCCAACCCGAGGAAGAATCCAGTTTCCAATACTGCTCGATCACGGATTTGCGGTATGCCTCGGTGCCGAAGGGCATATCGTAGGCAGTTCCGTGCTCGATCTGGATCTGGGCGGCGCGCTCGAGGATCGCTTTCGGCACACCGGGCAGGGACGCACCGCCATCGCCCTGGGAGGCATCGAAGATCTTTGCCCCGGGATTCTTTTCGAGATACACTTTCAGCGATTTGTTGATAAGAAACATTCGTGAGGGCGGAATGTCCATCATCTGCTTGAGATGGGCACTGACAGGGACGAGATTTTTCTCGTCAACAGCAAAAACGGGCGTGTCATTCGAGATCATGATGGCTCCTTGTCCTCACCCATCCCCACCCTGCCTCCCCTTCCCTCTCCACAAAGTGGAGAGGGAAGGGGAGGTGTCCCGCGCAGCGGGACGGAGGGGTTAGGTGAGGTAAAAATAACGCCCCGAGGTTTCGGGGCGTTTGGTGTACTTACCTGGCTAGCTATGAACTTGTTTCAGTTCACCTGACAACCACCAACGTCCCGTTACCCAATGGGTACGAGTATTATTATTGGTGGTAGTGTCAACAACGAACTGTCTAAACATTGGGCGCAAGGATACCACTACGATTCATATGCGTCAAGCAGAAATTTGAATTTGCTTTGAAAAAGTGGGACAGGAAATTACTTCATGCCATACCATTCGCCGCTTTCAAAATCACCCATAAAGATCGACCTGTCTTCATCATCTGCAATCGCATTGCCAGCCTGCCGGGCAAGTCCAAAAAATTCTTCCGCCATCTTCTGTTCGCCGATCATGGCATGGGCACGCGCCAGGCCTTCAAAGGCATAAGCGAGGTCGAAATCCTTCATCAGGTCCTTGTTGGCTTTGGTTAGCTCAAAACAGCGCTCGGCATGTCTCAACGCTTCCACGGCATGACCTAGCACAACATGGACGCGGCTGATCAGCCATTCCCCGCGCTGTTGATGAACGGCAGTACCGGCAAACTTCCAGTGATAGGTGCAGGCATACACGGCATAGAGCAGCTCGTCATTGTCAGACTGTGATCGCTCAGATTTTTGAAGCAACTCCCAAACCCGCCCATTGATCGACTGGGCAAAGTATTTATGCGCTTCGTCAACTGTGTATGTGCTGATTTCATCCATTCAGTAAAATCCTTGCATCCAATTAAAAACCGCAGGCATGTATAAATACCTGCGGCAGATTCATAAAACAAATTACTGATTAGATTGGGGATTCATACTTGTGTACAGTCCCAGCACATTTCCGGTGGGATCCTTGAACATGCCAAACCAACCCATGTTGGGAATTTCAGTCTTGGGCTGGACAACCTTGCCGCCCAGTTTTTCCACTTTTTTCAGGTCGGCGTCAATATCATCACTGGCGATGTACACCAACACCTGTCCTGCCGGTGCATCCTTGGAGACCTCCGGGAAGCCGCCACCTGTGCCATCGCCCGCTTCCCACATGGAATAGTTCATGGCATCGTCGTGGGAAATTTTCCAGCCGAGCAACTCCTGATAAAACTTGCCCGCAGCCTGAACGTTCGCCGCGGGAATCTCAACATGGACAACATTTCGTTTGGACATGATATGCTCCTCTACTAAAGTTGGATTGTTGAAATCATTATAGAACATTTTTTCTATGATTTCAAGTCCCTCCGGAGAACTGCCCTACACAGTACGAGGTCGGGTTGCCACAGTCTTCCAGACCTTGTCCCGGTCGTTGAGAAAAGCACGGCGCGCTTCGGCGACTATGTGGTCCGGTATGCCAGGCCGCTCCTGGACCCATACCTGGCGGATCGCTAAAACGCGTTCTATCACCAGGTCACCGACATGATGAAAGCCTGCACGCGCGATGCCATGCTGCGAGGGCAGATTATCCACGTCCGCTCCTATCCAGGCGCGGCAAAATTCCTCAGCATGCAATTCGTCGATGATGAAACGCAACAGCGCGCTGTACAGGTGATTCCGACGAAATACCGGGATGGTTGCACAATCCCAAATGTAAACTTCACCCGGCAGCAGCCTGACGCGCAGGTTCAATTCACCGATGTGTTCTTCATCAAAACTGACCCAACCGTATGACGCGAGTTGGTCTCCCACCCAGGCTGTATAGCAGCGCCGTCCGGACTCGAAGCGCTGAAGGATTTCCCTTGAGGCGTCGCGCCCCACCGTCGAAACGAGAGCCGGCAGAAGGTCCGGGCCGACGCGGCGAAATGTCGCGGGGCCACGAGGTGTAATCAGGGGAACAGGCTCATCCAGATTCAGAGCCCAGATGGTCCCTGCCCTGCGCAGGTCATTCTCAGCGGCGACCATCATGCATGTATCTTGATTCTTTGCTCAGTCAATTCAGCGATGGCATCTGCCAGATGACTATCTGCGATGGCATAATCGCCTCGCTCTATCCGCAGTCGATGCGCCACACTGAGAACATCCGCGTAGGTATGTCCTTCCGGCGGGATAAATTTGAAACAGGCCATTTCCAGCAACTGCCCATTCGGATCGCGGAAGTAGATCGAGTCCATGAAGCCGCGGTCGATCGGACCGGTGTTCTCGATACCAAGCTCCTTCAGGCGCGCTGCCACCTGAGTGTAGGTCGCGCGCGAAACCGTAAAAGCGATATGATGCAGGTTGCCAATATTCTGTGGGTTGGGAGTCGGGTCGTTGACCCGCGTGGGACGCACAAAGTATGTGATGAGGCGTCCATCGCCCGGGTCAAAATAGAGATGGAGTTCATCCGGCACGTCAAGGTTGGGCTGCTCGAAAACGAGCGGCATTCCAAGTACACCCTGATAAAAATCGATGATCGCCTCCCGGTTGGAACCGACAAAGGTAATGTGATGAACTCCCTGGGTTTGAATTTTGGTCATAGTTATTTTCTCCATTCGATAAAGACCCTAAAGGTTTCGTTTGCCACATGAAATTTATGATCGGCATCGTTCTTCTTCTATAAATCTAATATCGTGTTTGCCAGAAAAACCTTCAGGGTCTGGCCAACTAGATCCTAAAGAACAAATTGCGGACTTTCCGGATCACTTCCGGGTCGCCGCGCGCTTCGCCACCGGGAAAACGTTGAAACGAGGTAAGCACAAAGCCAGATGGATCGTAGCTGAAGACTGCCTGACAGCCTTCGAAATTATCGGTCGGCTTGGCTTCGAATTTGCCATCCTTCACAGTCGCA
>DASTJG010000015.1:0-8035 GCA_035716785.1 Anaerolineales bacterium | reverse complement strand
AAAATCATTCATCGCCTCGATCACTGCCAGAGGCTTTTGCGATGTGGCTGTAGAATCAAGATAAACCAGCGGAGTACCGGGTTGGGTCTCACGCTGGAAAATGGGAAAATCTTTGCGGATCTCTTTTACGTTGAGCATGGTGGAAGTAAGCAGGTACACAAGTAGACAAGTAAACGGTTATTCGTACTTGTGTACCTGTCTACGTGTGTACGAATCTACTAATAGTCGGGGATCGCTTTTTCTCTTTTGACCGATTTCTTTGCAACGGGTCGGATGTGTTCCGAACTGAGCGGATACCAGAGGATACGGTCGGGAACCATCCAGCCATCCGTCAAGAAGACATTCGAGCGGAATTGCACCGCGACCATTTTGTTATCCACCTGAACGACAATCCCACGGATCCAGCCACGAACACGTTCCTTGCTCTTCTCATGATCACAATATACCTCGACAGTGTCGCCCACTTGAAAATCATGTGCAAGGCCGGGGGCTTTCATAAACGCGAACTGTGGAAGACGCAATCCCTTTTGCTTGGGGCCATCACCATTTCCATTTGTCAAACTACGTGGCGGTGAAATTTTATTCACCACACGCACACTTTCGGTCACACGCGCTTTTGCCTGCGCGCCGCCCGATTTCATCGCAGACTTTGCTTTCGCAGTCTTTTTCGATTTTTCCTGAACTTTTGTTTTCTTTGCTTTTACTGTCATGTATGCTCTCAATTCTTTCTCAAACCTTTTCAACATATGTGGTCTCACGCCATTTTATTGGCGATATATTCCTGGAAACGCTCCCGCACACCCTCGAACGGAATGCGCTGGAAGATGGGATCGAAGAATCCCTCCACAACAATCTTCTCCGCTTCTGCCTGCGGAATGCCACGCGATTTCAGGTAGAACAATGGCTCCTGTTCGAGCTTGCCGACCGTCGCGCCATGGGTGCAGCGGACGTCGTCCGCCAGGATTTCCAGCCCCGGAATGGAATCGGCACGGGCGCCATCGCTCAGGACTAGATTCCGGTTTGCCTGATAGCCATCGGTTTTCTGCGCGCCGGGAGCAACGTAGATCATGCCCTGCCACACCGAGCGGCTCTTGCCTTTCAGCGCGCCCTTGAACAGCAGGTCGCTGGTGGTGTGCGGCGCAAGGTGATTCTGCTGGGTGTCATGATCGAGGTGCTGATTGCCGTCAGTGAAATAGAAGCCGGACATGCGTCCCTGCGCACCCTCCCCGGCCAGATCCAGCTCTGAGAAGTTTTTAGTGAGGCGCGAACCGATTGCGCCAAAGATCCAATCGAGGTTGCCGCCGCGTTCGACGCGGACACGTTCGTGTGAGAAATTCCAGACATGCCGTCCCCACGACTGCAGTTCGACAAACTTCAGCGAGGCGTCCTGCATGACCTGGATCTCGACGATCCCCGCGTGCATCGAATTTGCCGCCATATCATCAGGCGAGGCCGACTCATGAACATAGGTCACCGAGGCGCCCTCATCCACCAGGACAAGGATATGTGAGACATGCGCCAGGTTCGCGCCGGGGCCCCAGAGCACAGAATGCAGAGGTTCTTCGACGGTCACACCTTTGGGAACATAGAGCACGATACCGTTCTGTGCGAACGCTCCCGCTAACGCGGCAAATTTCCCTTCCTCGATGTTTACAGTCTTGCCAACCATCTTTGCCAGCAATTCAGGGTGTTTTTGCTCGGCAGTGATCAAGTCTGTGAAGATCACGCCCTGTTTCGCAAGCTTTTCATCCAGATCGATCTTTGCCGCGCCCGGGGTCAGGAGGATCTGTCCGCCGTGCTGGTCAGCGACCAGAGGCTTCAACAGGTCGGCGCGGACGGCAGGAAACTCTTTGGCGCCATCAACTGCCAGCCTGAATTTGTCGATCGGCAAGGCATGGATGTCGGTGCGGCGCCAGGCCTCCTGAAGCGTATCGGGCAGGGAGAGCCGTTTGAACGCGTTCCAGGCGGAGGTTCGGTACGAAGCGATACTATCGCCTGCGCGGCGAATATCCGCTTCTGTAAAAGCAAAATCCTTCGCAGCGGACTCGGCTCGACGAGTCCTTGAAACAGAAACTTTTGGTTTTTCCTGCATATTATCCGATCGACCCTTCCATCTGCAACGCAATCAAACGGTTCATTTCAACCGCGTATTCCATAGGGAGTTCCTTGACAAGCGGCTCGATGAAACCGGAGACAACCATCGTGGTGGCTTCCTCTTCACTGAGCCCGCGTGACATGAGGTAGAAGAGCTGCTCCTCACCCACTTTGCTGACCGAAGCCTCGTGACCGATTGTGACATCATCTTCATCGATCTCGATGTAGGGATAGGTATCCGAGCGGGACTGCGGATCGAGCAGCAGCGCGTCACAGACCGTGTTGGACTTGACACCCTTCGAACCTTTGTAGACCTTCAACAAACCACGGAAGGACGCGCGCCCGCCGCCCTTGCTGATGGACTTGGATGTGACCTTGCTGGTGGTATTCGGGGCGAAGTGATACATCTTGCCGCCCGCGTCCTGGGTTTGACCGGGACCGGCGAACGCCATGGAAAGCATTTCGCCGCGCGCGCCGGGTTCCATCAAATAGCAGGAAGGATATTTCATGGTGACCTTCGAGCCCAGGTTCGCATCCACCCACTCGTGGGAGGCGTTCTCGAAGACTTTGGCACGTTGCGTGACCAGGTTGTAAACGTTCGTCGACCAGTTCTGAATGGTTGAGTAGCGCGAGCGGGCGCCCTTCTTTACGATGATCTCGATCACACCGGAATGGAAGGAGTCAGTGGTGTACTGAGGCGCGGTACAGCCTTCCACGTAATGGACCTGCGCGCCTTCATCCACGATAATGAGTGTGCGTTCGAATTGGCCAAGGTTGGCGGTGTTCAAACGGAAATAGGCCTGCAGGGGCAAATCCACATTCACACCTTTCGGCACGTAGACGAACGAACCACCTGACCACACCGCGCTATTCAACGCCGCGAATTTATTATCTTCGATCGGGATGACTGTCCCGAAATATTCGCGGAACAGGTCGGGGTGTTTCTTCAAACCATCTTCGATGCTGAGGAAGATCACGCCCTGTTTTTCAAGATGTTCCTGGATCGAGTGATAGACCATCTCGGATTCATACTGCGCGCCGAGACCAGCCAGGAACTTCCGTTCAGCTTCGGGCACACCCAGCCGGTCGAAGGTGCGCTTGATGTCATCGGGCACATCGTCCCATGACTTTTCGCTTTTCTCGGTCGGCTTGACGTAAAAGTAAATCTCGTCGAAGTTGAGGTCTTTCAGGCTGGGTCCCCAGTTCGGCATGGGACGCTTCATGAAATGGTCGAGAGCCTTCAAACGGAACTCAAGCATCCATTCAGGTTCGCCCTTCATGCGCGAAATATTTTCTACCACTTCACGACTCAAACCTTTCTCTGATTTGAATGCGTATTTATCTTCCGGATCATGGAAACCGTACTTATATTCACCGATATCTTCTAAGATTTTTGCATCGTCTGACATATCAATCTCCAAATGCTTTCACCACGAAGGACACGAAGAACCACTAAGGGTTAAGAGTAAAGCCTTCATATCCTTTGGATAAATCCTTAGGCGGGAGTTTCCTCGTAGCGTTCGCGGATCCACTCGTAGCCCTTCTCTTCCAGGTGCAATGCCAGGTCGGGACCACCCGATTCGACGATCCGCCCGCCAAGCATGACATGGACGTAATCAGGCTTGATGTAGTTCAACAAGCGTTGATAGTGTGTAATGACCAGCACACCCATATCCCTGCTCATCAGGGCGTTGACGCCATCCGCCACAATGCGCAGCGCGTCGATATCCAGACCCGAATCGGTTTCATCGAGGATCGCAATTTCCGGTTGCAGCGTTGCCATCTGCAAAATTTCGGCGCGCTTTTTCTCTCCACCCGAGAAGCCTTCATTAAGATAGCGACCCGCAAAAGCCTGATCCATCTTGAGCAGTGCCATCTTTTCCTTGAGAAGTTTGCGAAACTCAGGGATGGGCATACCCTTGTCTTCGGGGTTCTTGGCACGACGCCTGGCATTCAGGGCGGTTCGCAGGAAGTTCGCGACCGTCACACCCGGAATGGCAACAGGATACTGGAATGCCAGGAAAATACCCAGCCGTGAACGTTCGTCAGGCTCCAATTCAAGGACGTTCTGTCCTTTAAAAATGACCTCACCTTCGGTCACGGTATAGCTGGGATGCCCCATCAATGTATAAGCCAACGTAGATTTGCCCGTCCCGTTTGGCCCCATAATGGCATGAACTTTGCCCTGCTCCACAGTCAGATCAACACCTTTGAGAATTTCCTTACCTTCGATACTGACATGCAGGTTTTTAATTTCGATTTGTGACATCAATTCTCCTGAAAAACGCCTTTCGGCGGGTTTTGCCTATCAGCAGGATTATAGCAGATTCGGGTCGAAAAGTCAAATATTTATGATAATATTCTAGTATATTACCGTTTTACTCGTGAAAGACTTCACTTTAGCGATATTTATGATATTTATCTAGTATATTGACAACCCTTGAGTGCACTGTTATACTCTTTTCCATGAAAAGCATGAAAGACAAGATCCTGCAGACCCTGCTCCGCAAGCCAAAGATCACGATCAATGAATTGGCTGAGGCGGTGGGCATCAATCCCATCTCGGTTCGTCACCATCTAACGAACCTGCAGATGGAAGGTCTCATCGCAGCAGAGGAGGAACGCCACGGCGTGGGACGTCCGCGCCTGGTGTATTCACTGACCGAAGACGGAATGGAGAAATTTCCAACGAAATATCTGCGCCTCACCACGCGTCTATTGGCGCAGATGAAGGAATCCATGCCGGGCCCGGTGGTTGCCAAGCTTTTCAATCAGATCGCCGAAGACCTGGCCAGCGAATACGCCAGCCAGATCCAGGGCTTGAGCATGGAAGAGCGGCTCGAATTCGTCAAGGCGTTGCTGGCTCAAGAAGGGTTCACAGTCGAATGGGAGAAGAAGGGTAGTGAGTACCAAATCCATGAGATTTCTTGCCCCTATTATCAAATCGGGGTCGCGCATCCTGAAGTCTGCACTGTGGACCAAACCCTGATCTCAAAGATGCTTGCCCTGCCCGCCAGTAAAGTCCAGTGCATTCTTGATGGCGGCGCGTTCTGCACATATGTGGTCCATCCGGCCACTGTAAAAAACTAATTTGTTGACCTTAGAGTCATATTTGAGGAAACATGACTGAAGAAACTGTTAATGAAATCAAATGGACAATTCACGACACACACCCCGACAGAGTTCCGCTCGTACGCGAGAAACTGTCAGAGGTGGTAGACCCCGAGATCGGGATGAACATCATCCAGTTGGGATTGGTCCGCGACGTTCAGATCGAAAACGATATGGCCCGTTTGAAAATGATCCTGACCACACCATTTTGCCCCTATGGTCCTGCTATGATCGAAATGACCAAAGCCAAAGCCGTCGAGGGACTCAATATGCCGGTGACGATCGAAATGGGCATGGAAATGTGGGACTTTTCGATGATGGAAGATCCATCCGCTTTGGATTGGGGGTTGTACGCATAAAGTGAGATAATGCCTGTTAATCGGAATCAGGCGTCGGACTGGTGATGAAACGAAAGCGACTCAATCGAGTCGCTTTTATGTTTGCTATTCGCCCTTTTTCCAATGCATGGCGTGTAATTTCTCCCCTTCCTCGAAACACGAAATCAGGATCAAGGCCGTCACAACCGTTCCACCGATATTTTTCCAGCGATGTTTTAAATGGGCCGCAAACAGGAGGCTGTCACCCGTAGACAGATGAAAGATCTGCCGCTCCACCTGATACTCCAACTGACCGCGCAGGCAAAAGACAAACTCCTGTCCGGTATGAGCCATGCTGCGCGGCCCGCTGTTCGCGTTGCTCTCCAGCGTAAGCAAAAAAGGTTCGATCCGGCCGACGAATTGTTCCCCTCCCAACCCTTCGAATACTCCGCGTGTAAAAGATACATGTGGCCGTTCATTGGCTTTCAAAAAGATAATCTGCTTCTTTTCAACCTCTGAGCCAAAAAACGATGTAATGGAAACACCCAGCGCATCCGCCAGCTTGTACAGGGTGCTGACAGAGGGTGAAGCTCTGCCGCGCTCGATCATGGACAGTGCATTGGCAGAAAGTCCGCTCCGTGCTGCCAGGGCGCGCATGGAGATATTGCGCGCCTCCCGAAGCTCGCGCAAGCGTTCCCCAACATTTACGGAAACTGCATCATTTTGATAGAGAGCCATTGATCTACCTCAAATCGCTAAATTTTACTGGCATGTCGCCGTGACATTATACCCACTTTAATGTGACATCACTCACTATTGTACAAAGTGTCACAATATTATGATGCGAATGTGTATATATTCGTTCATGCGTATATAAGAAGGTAAATATGGTCAATCAGATATTAAAACAGGAAATTATCCAGTTGGAGGCGGACTTTTGCGCCGCTTTATCAGATCCAACCCGGATCTTCATACTCTATGCATTGAACGAGAAATCTCTCAATGTAACCGAGCTTACAAACGAATTGGGCATCCCTCAACCCACTACATCCCGGCACCTCAAGGTTCTGCGCGAACGCGGATTGGTTACCACGGAACGCCAGGGAACGGTCATCACCTACCATCTGGCGGATCAGCGTGTCATCCAGGCGCTTGACCTGCTGCGTTCTGCGATGAGGGACAAACTGACTCAAAGAGCCAACATCGTTAGTGAACTCAGTTAAGGAGAATGTATGAAGAAGCGCCTTTCGACATGGCTTCGCCAATCAAGACATCGCTTCCCCTTCTGGACCCTGGGATTGCTCGGAATCATTCTGGTGATTCTCGTCCCGGTCCTTTACTTCCTCCCACGCGCCGATCAATCTTCCACCGATCCCACAGACTACTTGCCCGAGAAGCCTGTGCATGTCGATCACCACGATATCGTCCAGGGTGACTTCAAGACAGGCCAGGATGTGACCCGCGCCTGCCTGGAATGTCACGAAGATGCGGCGACACAGATCATGAAAACCACACACTGGACGTGGGAGTCAAAGGCCTTCGATGTCCCCTGGCGCGCTGAACCCGTGACTATTGGCAAGGCCAACCAGATCAACAACTTCTGCATCAGCGCGCAGGGGAATCAGAAGAAATGCATGTCCTGTCATACCGGGTATGGCTGGCAGGAAGATGCAGCCTACGATTATGAAAATCCCTACAATGTGGACTGCCTCGCCTGCCATGCAGACATGTCACAATATGGCAAGGGCGATTACGGTGAGCCCACCGAGGCTGTTGACCTGCTCGCTGCCGCGCGTTCCGTTCGAGCTCCTACACGCGAGAATTGTGGCACCTGCCACTTCGATGGCGGCGGCGGCAACGGCGTCAAGCACGGCGATTTGGATGAGGGGCTCTACTTCCCCTCTGAGAATCTCGACATACACATGGGCGGTCAACTGGACATGCAGTGCACCGACTGCCACTGGACAACCGATCACCAGATCCTTGGCCGCATGATCGCGGACAATTACACAATCGACCCGAAAGAACAGGTCTCATGCGAACAGTGTCACGTTAATCAACAACATGAGGATGAACGCATCAACACGCATCTCTCCGCGGTTGCCTGTCAGACCTGTCATGTCCCAGCGCTGGCGCTCGAGGACCCGACCAAAGTCTACTGGGATTGGTCTCAGGCCGGGCAGGAAGGACGCGCCGACGATCACTTCACGTATCTGAAAATCAAAGGGGAATTCGTCTACGACAAAAACTTTGCGCCGACCTATCTCTGGTTCAATGGCAATAACGAATATCGTTACCTGCTCGGCGACAAGATCGACCCCAGTGGCGTCACCTACATCAACAAACCTGCGGGCAGCATCGGCGATCCCAATGCAAAGATCTTCCCATTCAAAGTTCACATCGCCAAGCAGCCTTACGATACCGTCAACAACTACATCCTCGCCCCCATTACGGCAGGTGACGATGGCTTCTGGACCAATTTTGACTGGGATACTGCCTTCAAACTTGCAGAG
>DASTJG010000014.1:0-5399 GCA_035716785.1 Anaerolineales bacterium | reverse complement strand
GGAGAAAGATAGCCAGCAACAGGATCCCTACGATCTGTTTCCGGTGCACGATCATCCACATTGACCACGAATCCCTGCCTACACTAAACATCAAGGCAAGCAGGAGGACAATCAGACAGGCGATCAATAGGATCAATCCCCGCTTCACCGTATGGGCGATCTGCTTTTTGCTTGCCTGTTTGTTGGAACGTCTGGGCATTTTTACCTCTGTTATTGTGAGCATCGAGGAGGCGAAGCAGTCTCATAATCTTTCTGAGAATTTGAGCTGCTAGTGGCAGACTGTGATCCCTATTTTATCGAGAATCGTGGGCCAAAATGATATAACCTGATGTCCGGCGTGATCGTCGGGGCGGCGATGACATAGTACGCGCCTCGTTGCGTCGCGGTGCCAACAGTGAACGGCGCCTGGAAGTTGCCTGTGTTATCTGTCACGATCGAGACCGCATATTTCGCCGTGCCAAGCGGAAACCCATTCTCCGACGTGCCTGCTGAAGGATCATCCTGATACAACGCGACCGTAATGGCAGTATTGGGCGAGTAGGTTGTGCCTACAACATAAAATGTCTCGTTATTTGCGAAAGCCGGTCCATCCCAGTTATAGGCGGGAGAGATGAAAGGATTTGTGTCCAGCTGGGACAACACACTGAGGCGCGGTCCCTGGCACTCCATGGCCAGAGTTGTAGGTGCGACGTTGATCCTGCCATCCTGGCTGTTGGCAGAAACAGACCAATCTCCACAGGAGAAGCTGGCCGGCATATAGAGTTTCATGTTTATACCGGGGGTAGCCGGGAAACCATCCATTCCATTCCCATTTTCAATGAAGCCGGCTTTCGCGCCCCTTGAATCGATGATCTCCTCCTGACTGTACGTGAAGCTTTCGCTAAAAGTGCGACCGGTCGGGTCTGTCAATGTGACCGTGAAACCGGGGCTGTCTGGCGCGGTCGGGAAGTTATTCAGGCAGAGCGCTTCATAAGGGAAAACCCCGTATCCCCAGCTGATGGATGGCTCGGTACTTTCGACAAAGCATGGCGTTGGCTCGATTCCGCTGGGGACGTTGGCCAGAGCCGGCAGTATCGTTACATCGACTGGCGTACCCGTTGTGAAACCGCCTTCCGGATTAGGCTCCGTTGCGATGACTGTTTGCGGAACAACTCTGGTGACTTCAACAGTCTGGATGGCACTGGCATTACATGCGATCATCATAGTAACCAACAGCAGGATGACGGTCAATATATTCCTTTGTTTCATTGTAAATTCACTTTCCTTGAAAAGATTGGTGATATTGAAGCTTCTGACATGCTATCCATTTAACGTTTATATGATTTGTACAGTTCCTTGTGAATCGCCCCATTCATTTCCCGCCGGCAGGTAATGTTGGTCAAAGCTATTTAATGGCAATATGGATTCCAATACTTCTTAATCTTCCAAAAGAATGATTTCTTCGCAATAGGCTGCATGCGGCCTGATATTTTCATAATTCCGGTCGAAGCGAAGCTTCGGATGGATCTGTTGGAGAAATTCCTGAACCGGTTTCTGATAGGCCTTTTGGCATATTTCCCTTGTATCCAGCCCAAGCTTCTTGCAGGCTTCCAGAGTGGGGCATGGATTCCACCAGTGCATAACCATTCTTTTTTCAGTATGTTCCACAATCACGCCATCTTTCGGCACGGATACTCCCAGATACTTCTCATAAAACCATTTATACCCTTCCATGACCGGATCACTTTCAGCTGTAATTGCACCCGGATGCCTCTTTAACCATGCGAACCGTTTTTCGATGACGCACTGTTCCAAATAGGCCAGCGCCTTATCCATTCCGATCTCTTGCGATGCTGCTGCGATCTCACGGAATAACTCCGTAGAGTCGCCTTGTAAATTTTCGTATTGCTGTTTTATGCGCTGGAAAAAGTTCAGCATGGATCACATCTTGTTAAAACTCTATTCGTTCACTCTTCAATTATAGAATTGCCAGGCGTAACCGAAATCCACGATCATCTCTTCTCCAGCCGATAAATCGATGGTAACAGAAAAGCCAGCCTCTCCTCTCGCAGGAAAAGTAGGCCCGCCCGGGATCAGGATCGTATCGTTTCCATCCGTAAGATTGCTGTACGAAACGCAGTATGTGCCGGCGCTCAACCCCGTAAATTGATATTCTCCGGCAGCATTTGTGACTGCTGTCGCCAGACCCGTAGAGGGACATGCTCCGGAGCCAAGATGGAGGGTAACGCCTTCCCAGCCTGATTCGAAATCATCTTTCACTTGATTGGGCCCGAATTCCTCCGGCGCCGTTCCCCATTGTACGCATCCCTGACCCAGCACCACAGGTTCTCCGGCCTGCCCGCCCGAATATTCGCAGATCTCGTGCCAGAGGACGCCTCGGATCGATCCGGGGGCCGGCGTCGGCGTGGGAGTACTATTCCCCGCAATATTGCAGGAGAGAGATATGGCAAAAATAGTTACAGCGATTAACAAGTATGATTTTTTCATTTTTCCTCGACAATTCCTGCCTGCTAGCTTATCTGTTGTTCTCATCACTCAATAGAAATCATATATCAAATCCCCTGCTGTTTAATATGTCATTTGTCCTAAGCGGCAGGCTAAAAAGCTTACTTTACAAGCTTCATAAACAAGATTCCTGCCAGCAATGCCATCAGCGCGCCGAAGAAAAACGGGGCACTCGCGCCGAAACCCGTCCAGTCACCTATGCCTTGCCATAACAAGCCTGCGATCAGTGAAGCAGGCAGCATGGTCAGCCCGATCGCAGCGTTGAACAGTCCATAGGCAGTGCCGCGCTGGGTGGGCAGTACCAAGTCAGCGACCAGGGCTTTTGCCGCGCCCTCGGCGGCAGCGTAGTACAAGCCATACAGGCCGAACAACAGCCATATTTGCCAGCCCGTTCGTGAAAATGCGAACCCCAGATACACCAGTCCATACGCCAGCCAGCCGATCAGGATCAATCGGCGCCGCCCGACCTTGTCTGACCACGCCCCGAGCGGACCGGCGAACACGGTATACACAGCATTGAACGTCAATGACATGCCCATTACCTGCAGGAGGTTCAAGCCGCGTTCCTGGCCGCGCAGGAGGATGAACGCGTCGGATGAATTCCCCAGCGTGAACAGGACCAGCACAAACAGGAAGTACTTGAAGCGCGGGTCCATTTCTTTGAGTGACAGGCGTTCCACTTCCACGCCCTGGCTGACTCCCGTTCCCTTCAGTTTGACAGGCGCCTCGACCGCGCCCAGGGCCAGTATCAACACTCCCAGGGCGGCCGGGATGATGCTGACTAAGACAATCAATCTAAATGTATCGACTGTGAGGAGCAGGACCTGAGCTTGAGTCCGCCAGACGATAAAGGCGGCAAGCCCCAGTCCAAGAAATGCGCCGAGGGTATCTCCGGCGCGATGCAGGCCGAAGGCCAGCCCGCGCTGTGTCTCGTCGATCGAGTCGGCGATCAACGCATCGCGCGGCGCCGTGCGCACACCCTTCCCGATCCGGTCTGCTACCCGAACGCCCAGCACCCAGCCCCAGGCACTGGCAAAATAAAGAAACGGCTTGGTAAGTGCCGAAAGGGAATATCCGACCACTGCAAATGGTTTGCGCTTTCCGAATTTATCGGACAGCGCGCCGAACAAGATCTTCAATAAACTTGCGGTCGTTTCCGCGATACCCTCAATCAATCCGATGATCGCGGTCCGTACGCCGAGGATATTTGCAAGAAAGAATGGGATTAAATTGAGCAGCATCTCCGAAGAGATGTCATTGAACAGGGATGTCGTGGACAGCACCCATACATTGCGCGGCAAACGGCTTAGATTTTTTTGCATATGCCATTATTCCTCCCCCTCATCACTCGCCGCTCCCGGTTGTTCCACCCGCAAGACCTCTCCATGCACGTTGATGATGATCTTGAAGCCCATCATGCCGAGATAGGCGCGCATGTCCTCCGGCAGCCCCACCTGTAGAAGCTGATCGAATTGCTTATCGATATTCTTTAGCTGCTGTTCGATCGCGGCCCTGGTGAACACATCTTCCTGCCCAAGCATCTTGGCCGTCTGCTCCGAGAGAAACTCTTCGCTGCCTTTCATCATTTCGGCCAGTTGATTGAGTACCTGCCTGTCCACCTGCTCCGAGGGGATATGGCGCCGGAAGCCCGCATCATTGACGACATAACATGGCTCATCGCCTACCATCGCTGATTCGGCGAGATTGCCAAACTCATCTAGGACCAGACCTGTGAAGAGAGGTTGTTGGGACATAAGCATTTTTGCGCTGAACGACCGTTGGTCGAATAGGCAGCGATCGCCTGCCGTATCGAGACCAGGGTAGCGTAATCGAACCACTCCGTTCAGCGCTGATATCTAGCTACTCTGTTTTCCCTCCACCGTCGCGAGCAGGATCCCGGCGGCAATGCCGAGGCGGCGGTCAAGCATATGACCGGCATCCATGCTGAAGTCGAGGTTCAGCTCGTAGCGGAAAAGGTTGAAATTCTGCTTTAAGTCGGCGACGCGCGCCTCGCCAAAGGTCATGTCATAGTTCTGAGGCAGCCAGGAGCCGAGCAGGAAACGGCGCAACAAGGCTAGTCCCATGCTGTCTTCGAACAATTTGCCGACCACGTTGTCGTTGGCGTCCAACACTTCCCACTCATCGCGCAAGATGGACTGCAAGCCTCTGCGTCGCAACGCGCCGACTTTTTGATTGTAGGCGCTGTCTACTACATCGTACGCGGCAGAGAAATCGAGGATCTGGCGCGCCTTGATACTTAACACTTCCTGGCTTTTGCCCTCATCACCATAGACACGGATATCCTCGCGCAGCCGGAACATCTTCTGCTCACTGAACATCACCAGCCTGCCGGCCGGGTCGTAAAAGCGGAACTTGCCTGTTAGAGCAATTGCCTGACGTTTGAGCAGATAGGTTGGGAATTGAAAGATGGGATTCACAGCATTCTCCAGTTCATAAAGTACAGATCAAAAGATTTGAACTCTTGTGCCCTCGCCCGGCAGATGGATGTAATCCGCATCAGGTGGGACATTGGGCTTGGTCCAGCGATAAATGAATTTTGCCGCCTCTGACGGCAGGTTCACACAGCCATGACTGCGCGGTCGTCCAAAGTCATTGTGCCAATACGTGCCGTGGAAAGCATTCCCGGCGCCGGTGAAGAACGAACACCAAGGTACACCTGGCAAGCTGTACACGGCTTCATTTTCCACAGCATCGCCTTCGTTCGTCATGTGGACGGAAGGTCCTTTGTGATAGGTGCGGAACTCTCCTTTGGGAGTATCCGTCCCTTTGACGCCGCTCGCACAGCGCTCGGAGAACACGAGTTTTTCGCCTTCGAAGGCCGTGACCAGCTGAGTGGAAAGATCGACGACTATCTTTTTCTCTTCCTGCGGAAC
>DASTJG010000013.1:0-5974 GCA_035716785.1 Anaerolineales bacterium | reverse complement strand
AAGCTAGGGAAAGCACTTGGTGAGAAGTTTGACTCACACCCGAACTTCGAAGGGATAGCTATCCAAGAGTCGTCGCTGGCAATAACGGAAGAGGGTTACCAAAAATTCGGGTATGCTCCGGAAAAGTATCGTGATGCACTGACTGTTATTCTCACTGGCTTACAAGACGCTTTGCCAAATAGCCATTTGTTCTGGTACTCGAATTTCCTGCCTGATAATAACGAATATCTATACCAGGTTGCAGATGCGATTGAAAAATCCGGGGTGTTCATGGGTGGGCCTGATATTCTTCCTTATCGCGAAGGGTTAAGCGAAATTTCTTATCCAATGTATGCAGAGTACCAGGATAAACTCACTCTATTCTGTTCTGCGCAAAGTGATTCTTACAAGCATCATCGAAATGACCGTAGGGTTGATGAGCAAGAGTACATCCCTGAGGATGGATACTTGACCATGGAGGAGATATTTCTGTTTGCCAGAGATTCACTCCATGTTCGTTACATATTTTGGGATTACGAATATGAGATTACTGAACGGGGCCAATGGACCTACGATGATGCTATCGAAGTCATTCGCAGGTACCCGGCCTTCAATAATTCTGTAGGGCCACTTGGCAGCTCGGATTAATATGGATTGCTTCGAGTGCAACCTGGAGCGTCAGGCGCCAGCTGCAACAGTGGAACGGGAGAGATTCAAGAACCGGTCAATGCTGACTGGTTCTTTTTTGTTTTTGCTTTCCATGCGATCAGGTAAAATCGTCCAATGCTGAAACTCAAATCTCCCCTCACGTTGTTTTTCATTACATTAATTGCCATTGCCCTGCTGGCACTGTTTGGTCCCGAGGAAAAATCCCTCGGCGCCAGCGTGCGGATCGTGTATCTGCACGGCGCCTGGGTACTGGCGGCAGAGCTTGCATTCCTCGCTGCAGGTGTGGCAGGACTCGTCGCTTTGGTCACGCGGCGCGAGACATTCCACAACTGGTCCGCCGCGCTCGGGCGCACAGGGATCATCTTCTGGGTGACATATCTCCCCTTGTCGCTCTGGGCGATGCAGTCCAACTGGAACGGGCTTTTCCTCTCCGAGCCGCGCTTTCGCCTCGCAGCGATCTTCGCGGTGACGGGTGTCCTGCTGCAAGCCGGTCTCTGGTTCATCAACACAGAATGGATCACATCTCTCGCAAACCTGATCTTCATCGTCGTTTTGCGCGTGATCTTTGCAACTGCTGAAAATGTGATGCACCCACCGCCATCCCCGATCTTTAACTCGGGCAATTATGTGATCATTGGCTTTTTCCTCGGATTGGTTTTTCTGTCACTGGTGGCTGCTTACTTTTTAACCCGGATATTTTTAAAAAGTTCAGCGTAGGTCATGCGCCTTCGCTTTCAACTTCTCATCTTCATGGTGCTTCGTACCATTCTGAATACGATGCATCGCATGGTCTATCCATTCCTGGCAGTCTTTGCGCGCGGTCTGGGCGTGGACGTCGCGACCCTCTCCCTGGTCGTGACGGCACGCTCGTTCCTTGGCATGTTCGCACCTGTGCTTGGTGCAATTGCCGATCAGCGCGGGCGCAGATTTGGAATGCTCCTGGGGGTTTTCCTGTTCATCGCTGGCATGGGGCTTGTGGCTGCCTTCCCCTCGTTCCTGACGTTCAGCCTCGCCGTGCTACTGGCTATTCTCAGCAAATATCTTTTTGACCCGTCCATGCAAGCTTACTTTGGTGACCGCGTTCCCTACGAACGACGCGGCACCGCGCTGGCGGTCACGGAAGTCGCGTGGTCGTTGGCCTTCATCGCCGGGGTGCCGTTGGTTGGATATCTCATCTCTGCCTACGGGTGGAGTGCTCCGTTCCCACTTTTCGCGGGACTGGGCTTGGGGATGTTTGCTGTCATCTGGTGGCTGATCCCGCGCGGCGATCCGCTGCGCGGAAAGCCGACAGCGGCTTCCGTTGAAAACGTCCGCGCGGTGCTGACGAATCTATCCGCGCTGGCCGGGATTTCCATCGCCGTGTGGGCAAGCGCTGCTAATGAACTGGTGAATTTGATCTTTGGCCTCTGGCTCGAAGATTCGTTCGGGTTGAAGATCGCCGCGCTGGCGGGCGCCTCGGCCGTGATCGGGTTCTCTGAACTGAGTGGGGAGGGATTGGTCGCGTTGACGACCGACCGGCTCGGCAAACCGCGCGCTTTGGCGCTGGGATTGACCGGCAACATCCTGGCGTCGCTGCTGCTGCCGATCGTCGGTCGCACGGAAATTGGCGCGCTGGTGGGATTGTTTCTGTTTTACATCACATTTGAATATGTAATGGTAAGCCATATTCCACTGATGACAGAGGTCATGCCGGGCGCGCGGGCAACACTTTTATCCTTCAACCTGACCGGACATTCTCTTGGGCGTATGATCGGGGCATTCCTTGCAACGTTCATTTACCAAAAATTTGGTTTTTTGCCTGTTACGCTGATTGCCGTGTTATTCAATATATTTGCCCTGTTCGCGCTGGGTGAATTGACCCAAAGAGTTGTGATTCTGCCGCGCATCCTTGCCTGGTTCAAACGGATGAAAGGAAGTGAAGCATGATCGTCCTGGTTGCCTACGGATTGAGCATTGTTCTGTTCATTTTGATCTTGCTATGGGTTCTGGTGCCGGCACTCTACGGTCTGCCGTCTGTCTCGACCAAGCCGGAACGAATTCGCAATGCACTGCAGCTGGCAAAGCTCCAGCCAAATGAAATGCTGTATGACCTCGGCGCAGGCGATGGACGTGTGTTGCTCATCGCAGCGCGCGAGTTTGGAGCCAAAGCTGTCGGGATTGAAATTGGACCTCTTCAATGCGTGCTGATATGGCTGCGCGCCGTCGCGAGCGGTTTAGGAGATCAAATTCAAGTGCGTTGGGGAAATTTCTACAAGGCTGATCTGCACGACGCCGATGTCGTTTTCTTTTATGCCACTTCAAAGGAGGTCCTGAAGCTGGCTCCACATCTGGAGCAGCAGATGAAAAAGGGCGCACGGCTGGTATCCATCTCTGCCGACTTCCCCGAATGGGAACCCTCCTCGTTCGATGACCGCGGTCTGATCTTCGTCTACGAAATGCCGCCGACGAGGGGAAGTATTACGTCGTACATGCTGAAGAAGGCAAAATAGAAAAAATTTATACCGTCACTGCGAGAAGGGCAAAGCCCGACGAAGCAATCCCCATTACAATAAATGAGATTGCTTCGCCGCTGTGCGGCTCGCAATGACGGTAAATTTTAATAACCCAACCCATGCCCAAAGGGGAACAACGGGTTCTCCGAATCGTGCGGCAGGTCCTCCTTTTGTTTGCGCACTGCTTCCATGGACGAGGGCAATTCGAACGGCAGCTTTCCCTGTGGCGCGAATTTTCCAAAGATGACATCCAGCATCGCCTCATCGCTCGCGCCGAAGTTCGCGAGCAATGCCGCACTCTTCTCCGCGATCTCCGGGATGACGGCCGGGCGCTCGAGATAGATATCCACGATGGTGGGAACTCGCTGCAAAATGTTCAGGATGCGGCCCTTTTCCGGTTCCTTGAAATCGAGTTCGCCGGCATGGAACCAGCCCTCTGCCAGTCCTTTGCGCTTCTCGTATGGAGCGTTCAGGCGCAGGATGGCAATATCTGCCTGGGCAACATCCTCCACCACTTGTCCGTATTGACGAACGGCTTCAGGCTTGAGATTCTCGACGTAGATCTTCAATCCATTCCTGAGCGGCAGCGTTTGCTTTTCGTTCTTCAACAGCACAACCGACTTGCGCTGCGCCAGCTCACCGACCTTGCGAAACTCAGGCTTGCCCAGGATCTTCTCGGCTGCCTCGACATCGACATATGGATTGTCGAACAGCCCGAGAATGAACTTATCGCGCAGCAGCCGCCGAACCGATTGATCGATGCGCTCCTCGCTGACCTTGCCCGCGCGCACCAACTGGACGATCACTTCAGTGCAGTCCTCGCCTCCGAACTGGTCCACACCCGCGTCGAGCGCCTTTTGAGCGCGCTCCGGGCGGGAGAGATGTTCCACACCCCAGGCGCGGGCCGGGAAGACATCCCGTCCGAGAATCCGCATGGAAGTAAGCAGTCCCCAATCGGTGCAGACGACGCCGTCGAAGCCATATTTCCCGCGCAACAAATCGGTGATGACATCCTTGTTAAAACCAAATCCAACTTCTTCGAGCGGTGTGCCGACTGGCATTCCATAATATGGCATGATCTGGGCCGTGCCCGCCTTGAACGCGGCTTCGAACGACTTCAGGTGATAATCAAAGTTGTTTCCGGGATAGACCTGTTCCCGTCCATAGTGAAAGTGCGCATCCTCACCGTTCATTTGCGGGCCTCCACCCGGGAAGTGCTTGGTCATACAGGCGACACTGTCCTTGCCAAGTTTCTCTCCCTGGAAGCCGCGAATGTAGGCGGCGGTCATTTCTGCGGAGAGGTCAGCGTCCTCGCCGAAGGTCCCGTTGGCGCGCGCCCAACGCGGCTCGGTGGCGAGGTCCGCCATCGGGTGGAGGGCGAGGCGGATGCCCACCGCGAGATATTCCTGCCGGGCAATGTCACCAAACTCCCGGACCAGGTCCGCATCGCGGGTGGCGGCGAGACCGGTCGGCTCCGGGAATTGGGAGAAGCTGCCTCCTCCCAGGCTGGCAAGCGGATTCTGCGCGAAGGAGTGACGCGGATCGGTGGAAATTGTGATCGGGATGCCCAGCCGCGTCCGCTCGGCCAGCTTCTGGATGCGGTTGTGCCACTCCGCCATGTGGCGCGGGTCCGAGCCGAAGAGGATGTTGAAATGATTCATCAGCCGCCGCGCGATCATGTCCGAGGTTTGCGGCAGGGGGAACATGCCCGATTTTTCCAGGATCGTACCATCCTTGTTCATACCGATCATAGTCTGGAACATCAAGCCTGCTTTTTCTTCAAGCGTCATCTGCCTGAGCAGGTCTTCGACGCGCTCCTCGACCGGGCGACGCGGGTCTTCGTAGGGATCGAGCCGTCCGTTCTTGTTCAGGTCACGGAAGGTGATACCGTCCTGCGTGAGCGTCGGCGCTTCCTGCCCCAGTAATGCCAGGTTGCGACGAGTGTTGATGACAGGCAGAATGTTTCGCCAGAAGTAGACTCCCCCCGCGATCAGAATGATGATGAGCAAAAGGTAAAAAAGCCACATGGTGTGCCTCCGTGTAGGGTCGTTTGTATCATAATTGTGGCTTGGGGCGAAGTGTGGAAAGTCATTGGCCAATCCGTGTCCATCCGCGTTCATATGTGGTTAAATTACCCCACCAACTGTTCTCTCCTCTCTATTCTCTACTCTCTGGTTCCTAAATGCTCATCCACTCTTCCTCCCAACTTCTCACCCTCTCAGGTGGTCCGCAGCGCGGACGTGCCCTGGGTACGCTTGGCATCATCCAGGACGGCGCGGTCGTGGTGCGCGATGAAAAGATCGTCGCGGTCGGCACAACGGCCGAACTGCGCGCCTCCTATCCCAACGAGCCAACGCTCGATGCGGGAGGCTGCGTCCTGATGCCCGGCTTCGTGGACCCGCACACCCACGTCATTTGGGGCGGGGATCGTGCCTCCGAATTCGAGATGAAAATGGCGGGCAAGCCATATCTTGAAATTCTTGCAGAAGGCGGCGGGATCATTTCGACGGTCAGGCAGACGCGCACCGCTTCCATCGAGGCGCTTGTCGCCCAGACGCGCCCGCGGCTGCTGCGCATGTTCCGGCACGGCACCACCACCGTCGAAGCCAAGACGGGCTACGGTTTGCAGACCGCCACGGAACTTCGTCTGCTCAAAGCCCTGCTTGCTCTCGACGACGAAAGCCTGCTCGACCTGGTCATTACATTCCTCGGCGCGCATGCAATCGCACCGGAATACAAAGGCAACCCGCAGGGCTATACCGACCTGGTCTGTGAGACGATGCTGCCCATCCTCAAGGAATGGTGGGGGACACACGCGCCGCGCCTGCCTTTGC
>DASTJG010000012.1:0-2006 GCA_035716785.1 Anaerolineales bacterium | reverse complement strand
GGTCAAGTTCATGGGGGAACAACCTGAGCCGATCATCGAGATTGGAACGCAGGGAGAAGAGAATGGGATGCCAGTCTGCTATGTCAGGGACAATGGGATCGGCATTTCTCCCAGGTACCATGAGCGGATCTTCGGACTGTTCAACAAATTAAATCCAGGTGCCGAGGGCACCGGAGTGGGTCTTGCCATCGTGAAGAGGATCATCGAGGTGCATGGAGGCCGGATCTGGGTCGAGAGCGAGGAGGGCAAAGGAGCCACATTCTATTTCACTCTTGGAAAAGGGACGCAGGGTCTTTGAATACTACGTGAGCGACGAACCTCTAACGCAAATCGTGGTATCCTAAATTGATCATCCATTGGCAGATGACGGGACCACCATAGCGGTCGGGAGTGGGAACTCCTCCCTCCGGGAATGGCAGTCCGCTGTAGCCGCGGAAATACCCAGCCGGGCCGGTCAGCTGTTTTTCCGCCTCTGCCGACAATTCCTTGTCGCCGATCGCGATGGCGTGGATATGGATAGGCGAGTCTTTATACACTTCGCCATATTCACGCAGCCAGGCAGCAAAACCCGCCGCGCGCAGGGCGCGCAGCAACGGGTCTACATCCTCCCACAGCACAGTGTAGGTTCCCTCGCGCATGACCGAGAGATCGACCGCGCCCCCGCCCAGGTGCGTACCAAAAGAGTACGAGCCATTATCGTGGTAGCTGCCCTGCGTGATGGAATACCCGTTGATCTGCAGTTCACCGCCATAGAGTTCCTGCGCATGGGTCAGCATTACCAGTGTCCGCCGGTTGACCGTCCAACCATTGATCTCGACCCGCGTGTAATCCTCCAGCGGCTTCTGACAACCGAACGGTTCCGGCGTAACGGTTGAGGAAGGGATCGGTGTAAGAGTTGGCGTTTGCGTAGCAGTAAGCGTGGGCGGGACCAGCGTCTGGGTTCGCGAAGGCATGGCCGTAGCAGTCGCTGAAGGTGTAGGAGTGGGACTGAGACAGCCTGTCAGCAGTGGTATTAGCAATATGCAGGTAGCGATCAATTTGGACATGGGTTGATTATATACAAGGTTATGTCACCACGGCGACGCTTCGACTGCGGTCGCTGCGCTCCCTCCGCTCAGCGCGAATATGCCTCCTCACACCCTTTTTTAACCGGCTGCGTATAAAATAGGTGGTGACACTTCTTCCCAAATGGAGATTTTATGCCTGAAAACCTGATCGAGGCCCGCAATCTGACGAAACGTTACGGCGACAAGGTAGCGGTACATAACGTCAGCTTTGATGTGTACGGTGGTGAGGTGTTCGGTTTTCTCGGCCCCAATGGCGCCGGGAAGACCACCACCCTCAAAATGATCGTCGGGCTGTTACAACCCACATCCGGAACGGTCCACGTCGCGGGCTATGACATTCAAGCCCAATCCAGATTTGCAAAAGCCTCCTGCGGGTATGTGCCCGACACGCCCAATCTCTACGCCAAACTGACCGGGCACGAACTGCTGCGTTTCGTCGGCGACCTCTACGACATCGACCGCAAACAGGCCGCGCGGCGCGCGGAGGAACTGCTGCGTATGTTCGACCTCGTGAATGCCGCCAACGATACGGTTGATTCCTACAGCCACGGCATGCAGCAAAAGGCTTCTCTGGCCGCGGCCTTGATGCACGATCCGCGCGTGCTCATTCTCGATGAGCCGACCGTCGGGCTGGACCCGAAGTCGGCGCGCCTGATCAAGGATATCCTGCGCCAGCTGGCAGACCGCGGCGCGGCGGTCATGCTTTCCACCCACATTCTGGAGATCGCCGAGCGCATGTGTGACCGCATCGGGATCATCAACAAAGGGCAGCTCATCGCTGTGGGCACCATGGATGAGCTGCGAATGCGCGATCAAAGCGGCCAGGCCAGTCTCGAAGATATCTTCCTCAGTCTCACCGGCGGCGCGGAAGAAGCTGCCATCGCCGACGTCTTAAAATGAATATGCAAAGCAATCCTCCCTCGATGCATGCAGCCGAGG
>DASTJG010000011.1:0-2309 GCA_035716785.1 Anaerolineales bacterium | reverse complement strand
ACATTGCCCGGTTATGATTGTTCATGACCGGGCATGTTACTTTCCACTTGACCCATCCCCTTTCCCGTCCTACAATTTGATTGCCTGACAACATTAAAAATCACCTCTCACAAGGAGAATAGCATGTCCGATTATTTATTTCGCGGAAACCTCGCCAAACTTGACCGGGATGTTTACGATCTGATCCAGCTCGAAGCAGAGAGACAGGCGCGCAAGTTGATCCTGATCCCCAGCGAATCGATGTCACCGCTGGCAGTTGGGGAGGCACTGGCTTCCACCTTCCAGAATATTTATGCAGAAGGCTACCCCGAGGAAGAGACGCGCTGGATGTCCGAGAAGGAAATTTTGGATTATCCGATGCGTCTGGCTGAGTATCGCCGCAGCGGTGACCCGCGCTACTACAAGGGTGTGGAATATGCGGACGTCGCCGAGGCACTGGCTCGCCGTCGTGCTGCCGAGGTCTTTGCCGCGAATGGCTTCAGCGCCGATCAAGTCTACGTCAACGTGCAGGCGCTTTCCGGCGCGCCCGCCAACAACGCGGTCTACCAGGCGCTACTCAACATCGGCGACACCGTGATGGGACTCAACCTCCTGCACGGCGGACATCTCTCGCATGGCTCGTCGGTCAACCGCTCGGGGAAATGGTTCAAGGCAGTGCACTACACCGTGGATGAAAACGAAAAGCTCAATTACGACAAGATCCGGGCGCTGGCGCTGGAAACCAAGCCCAAGCTGATCATCGCGGGCTATTCCTCTTACTCGTGGGTTCCCGATTGGAATGAGTTCCGGGTCATCGCTGATGAAGTCGGCGCGTACTTCCTTGCCGACATCTCACACATCGGCGGTCTGATCGCTGCCTGCGTGGTGCCGTCGCCGATCGGCATCGCTCATGTGGTCATGTCGACCACGCACAAGAGCCTCGACGGTCCGCGCGGTGCGGTGCTAATGACCACCGATGCGGCGATCGCGAAGAAGATCGACAAAGCCGTCTTCCCTGGCGAACAGGGCGGACCGCATGTCAACGTCTTTGCAGCTCTGGCGTTGACCTTCAAACTCGCCCAGACCAAACAGTTCAAGCAATTACAGGAACAGACGGTCAAAAACGCCAAAGCCATGGCAGACCAGTTCATGAAGCGTGGACTGCGCGTCCCATTCGGCGGCACCGACAGCCACATGGTCAACGTCGATGTGACGACAGTCAAGTCGCCCGACGGCGTTGCCCTGAGCGGCGATCAGGCGGCGCGCATCCTCGATATCGTCGGCATCGTCGTCAACCGCAACACCATTCCTGGCGACAAAAATTCCGCCGACCCGAGCGGCATCCGTCTCGGCACACCGTGGATCACGCAGCGCGGCTTCAACGAAAAGATGACGCGCGAACTGGCTGACATCATGGCGGATGTGATCCTCGCCTGCGCGCCTCACTCTGTGGATACGCCTCACAAAGGCAAACAGCGCCGCGCCAAAGTTGATTTCAACATTTTGAACGATGCCAAACTGCGCGTCCGCAAACTGGCAGAGAAAGCCGGCATCGACTACAAGTACGCGAAGAGCGGCTACCCCCACTATTACTTCATCGACGATAAATTCAAAGGCGGTGAGTACGTCGTCCTGGAACTGACCGGCAGGCGCGTGCGCCAGTTGCTCGATTACGCGGTCTCCTCAGATCTCTGCGACCTGCAGAAGGGCAGGAGTCAAGCCACAACCCTCGCGACGCCGAAGGGCGTGATCAAAGGTGCGGTAGTCAATGTGGATGACCGCACCTACCAGCTGCTCGTCCCCACCAAGAAAGCCGCCCTTGTCGCAACCTGGCTGCGCGATCTCTCCGATGGATACATGTCGTTCAGGCAGGATGGCGAAAAGGATTTCAGCGAGAAGCGCATCCCCGGTCCGTTCGTGGTGGAGCAGGTGAAGAAGGCAGCCGTGAAGAACGCCTGGCCCGGCGCGGGCAAAGCCGTCAGCGAGGACAAACCCTACTTCATCGGGATCAGCGCCGAGGTCCAGAAGGAACCGCTGCCCGACTTCAAATGGAGCGACCGTGAAGACCCGGTCAAACTCACAGCACTGCACGATACGCACAAAGCCCTGGGCGCCAAGATGGTCCCGTTCGCAGGCTGGGATATGCCGGTCTGGTACACGTCGGTGGTGGAGGAGCATCTCGCCACGCGGCAGGCGGCGGGCTTGTTCGACGTCTCGCACATGGGCGTGTACGAGGTGCGCGGCGCCGACGCAGCCTCGTTCCTCGACACGATCTGCGCCAACGACTGTGGCGGCTTGCTGCCCGGCGAGAGTCTCTACAGCCAGTTCCT
>DASTJG010000010.1:0-2594 GCA_035716785.1 Anaerolineales bacterium | reverse complement strand
TTGGTGGCACTGGGAGAAGGTCGCTGGCTGTCGGGCATTCTGCTGGCGGGAGCGACACTCGGGCTGACCGCTCTAACGTTCTGGCTGGCTGTGGTCACTGCCCAGCGCCTGTATTACTCCGGTTGGGCCGGGATGCAGGTGGTCGCCCGCAAAAAGAACATGCCCGCCTCTCGCAAAACATATCGAGCCAGGACCAGCACCGGACTCACCGGTCTGCTTCCCAAGCCTGTGTTTGCCATCCTGCAAAAAGATTTTCTCACCCTGCGGCGCGACTTGCGCAACCTGTCGCAGTTGATCTCACCGCTCATCCTCGGCATTGTATACACGCTGCTCCTGCTCCGAGGGAGCGGAGAAGCGCCTGCCGGGCAGGGTGAGGCGCCCGACTGGTTCATGAATTCCTTTCAGGTGGTCATGACATACAGCAGCGTAGGCATGTCACTTTTCGTCGGCTGGATGCTGCTTTCCCGGTTGGCCGGAATGGGTTTTTCACATGAGGGTAAAAATTACTGGATGTTGAAAGTCTCGCCGGTCCATGTCTGGCAGTTGCTTGCATCGAAATTTCTGGTCGCGTATTTGCCCACTCTGGGACTTGGTCTCGTATTCCTTACCGTGATCTCGATCATGCAGGGACTCTCGATTGGAGAATTTGTTTATAGTTTCATGGCCATCGTCATGTGTCTGGCAGGCATGACAGGCATGCTCCTGGCATTTGGAGTTGCCGGAGCAAACTTCAACTGGGATGATCCGCGTAAGATGAACAGCGGCATCATGGGCTGCTTCGGACAGATCGTGACCGTGATCTACCTGCCGATCAGTTTTGGATTGTTCATTGCGCCATTAGGGTTCGCCCAATTCCTGGAATTTCCCCTGATCTATGGTTATCTGATCGGGCTGATCCTGGGCTCTGCATTTGCAGCAGGATTTACGATCATCCCTCTCTGGCTGGTGCGAAAAAGAGTCGCGCGATTAGGGACAGAATAAAAGTTGCTCCTCCATCAACAAAGCGGTGGGATTCTGTCACTTTTTATCTTCAAATTTAATGGAGAAGAACGTCATGAAGAGATATTACAGATCGGTCTTATATTCGGTTTTGGTTTTCCTGGTCCTATTCACGGCCTGCACACCTCAACCGCCAACAGCATTGCCCCAGGCAGAGGATTTAACGGTCAGCATGCTTTATCCTGTGCAAACCACTGAAGTCGAAATGGGAAAAGCGCTAAAAAGTATTATTCGAGTAACAGATGAACGAGGTAACATTGTAAAAGACGCTCAAGTCACTCTATCCTTCAGCAATCCAGACGGGGAACAAGTTGCCAGCATCCCCGCGAATTTTGGCGATGGGGATGTATACCGCAGCGAAGCCTGGCCCATCCCTCATAAAATGCAGGATGGCAATTGGACGATCAGGGTGGAGGCAAAAACAGATACACATCAGGGAACAATGACAACAACATTCCGCGTGAAGAATTCGATCAGCGAAACGCTGTTGTATAAATATGGTTTCTGGTCCGATGCTCCCGATCTGAGAGGCATTGTTCCAAGCCTGTTCAAAGAGTCTGGCGACGCGCAAAATGGTGTCATCATCTGGGGTGGAACGATCCTGACACAACATATCTTCCCGGAAAACTGGCTCGAAATTCACTGGCGCGCGGGCAATTTCAATTTGAAGACCGCTGAAGAAGTACGTCAATTTATGTTGAATGAATTAGGTGACCTGGGCTTTACTCCCTTACGTGAAATAGGCCCCTTTGAGCAGGTAAAGTTCAAGAACTGGGACGCCTGGCAGGGAGCAGCCCGCGGACAATTCCTGCGATATGACGGGCAATGGATGGTCTTTTATGCCCCGGAAGTCAATAAGACCTATGCCATTGGAACAACCGTTGTCCAGGCGCCCACCGGAATCGATGCGCATGCTTATTTGCGAGACGGCTTTGAAATCCACCCGGAAGTAGACGCTCAGGGGGTTGCCCCAAGACCGTTATCCCGCCTGCTTCCGCCTCCTGAGCTGGTCAGCCCGGAACTGGGAGCGCGCTTCACCGGGACAGATCAACCGATCACCCTGGTTTGGAAACCTGTCAAAGAGCTCGCTGAGGATGAGTATTATCTCGTACGCGTCGACTATAACTATATCGAGAGTAATCCACTCGTGAAATACACCACCCGTGAAACCCGGTTTACTTTGCCAGAGTCGTTATATCAGCAGCCGAACTGCAATATATTCAACTGGCGGGTCACACTGATGCGGCAGACCGGCCTGGACGAGAATGGACAACCGAAAGGCGAGCCTCTCAGCTTTAATAGCTTGTACTGGTACGTTGAATGGTTGTATCCGCTCGGGGAAACACCATTTCTACGAAAATGTCCGAATGAACAGTTCTAATTGTTTGGAGAACAGGAACTTCTCTATTTCCTGTTCTCCAAACATTGGACGGCGAGTTTTGTCCGACTACAAGCAGAGCCGGGAGAAGGTCAGCATTGATTTTCACCACTGACGATTATGGGGCAAACGATTCTGCTATTTTTAGCAATTCTTCCAGAGGCAGGATGTCTGCGGGCATATTCGTCTGGAGCACGAAGTTATAACCAGCCTCAGC
>DASTJG010000009.1:0-6739 GCA_035716785.1 Anaerolineales bacterium | reverse complement strand
GTGCAGCAAATTGAAGATTTTAGTAACGAGCCGCGCAGGATTAAGCCTCCGCGGCGAACGCCTATACCCAGTGCCGCCACTGGCATTGCCGGACCTCATGGAGTTACCGTCCCTGGAAACCCTTTCCCAATATGCCGCGGTCAAATTGTTTATCCAGCGTGCCCGGGCGGTCAAGCCAGATTTTGCGATCACAAATGAGATGGCGCCGGCAGTCGCGGAAATTTGCCATCGGTTGGAGGGATTGCCTCTGGCCATCGAACTGGCGGCGGCGCGCAGCAATCTGCTGTCGCCGAATGCCATACTTACCCGGCTCGAGCGTCGTCTGGAGTTTTTAACAGGCGGTGCGCGCGATTTGCCGGCGCGCCAGCAGACACTACGCAATGCGATCGTATGGAGTTATGACCTGCTGGATGAAGACGAACAGAAATTGTTCCGGTGGCTGTCTGTGTTCGTCGGCGGTTTTGCCATCACTGCAGCCGAGTCTGTAGCAGGAGATCCGTCCGCTCACGTCTCCATCCTGGATCAATTAGGATCTCTGCTGGATAAGAGCCTGTTGCGAGAAGTGGAAGGCAGCGAGGATGAGCCGCGTTTGGTGATGTTGGAACTGCTGCGCGAGTTTGGGTTGGAACAATTGAAGGCGAGCGGGGAAGGAGAAACAATCCGGCGCCGGCATGCAGGCTTTTTCTTAGCGCTTGCCGAGGCGAGTTTGGAGAGCGCCGAGCAGGTCAAATGGATGGATCGTATGGAGCACGAACACGACAATCTGCGTGCTGCACTCGATTGGACCAAGACGGCAGAAGATGCGGGAGAATTATGCTTGCGCCTGGCCGGTGCACTTGGATATTTTTGGGAAATGCGCGGTCACTTTAGCGAGGGGCGTGAGCGCTTGGCGGATATCCTGTCCATGCCGGCTGCCCAGGGACGCACGGCCGCCCGCACCCGGTTGCTTGCCAGAGCAGCAGAACTTGCTTATCGCCAAAGTGATTATGCTGCGACGGTAGAATTTGCCGAAGAGAGTCTTGCCATCTGCCGCGAGCTTGGGGACAGGCAAGGGAGCGCCTCTGCACTTATCAAGTTGGGAAATGCTGCAACGGAGGCAGGCGATTATGCAGTTGCCTCCGAGTTTTTGGAAGAGGCACTGACGATCTGGCAGGAACTCGATGATGATCACGGCACTGCCCGCGCCCTCATCAGTTTAGGGTGGACCGCACTGCGCTCAGGAGAATATCGGCTGGCGCAAGTACGATTGGAAGAAGCCTTAACCTTGTCGCGTGCATTAGGAGACGCAAGGAGCATGGGCTTTGAGCTCTCCGGCCTGGGAGAAATCGCGCTGCGTCAGCATGACTATGAGCGCGCCATACGCCTGCTCGAGGAAAGCCTGGAGTTGCGCAGGCAGCTTGGCAACAAATGGGGTGTTGGAGTTTCTCTCGGCACATTGGGCTGGGTCGCATTGTGCAAAGGCGATTGGGAGCGCGCGGTAGCATGCCTGGGCGAGAGCCTGGAAGTGCGGCAGGAGATCGGTGATAAAGGTGGCTGTGCCTGGTGCCTCGAGCGTTTGTCTGAGGTCGCTCTGGCACAGGGAAAACCGGAGAAAGCCGCGCGCCTGCTGAGTGCCGCAGCGACGTTACGCATATCCATTGGTTCGGTCATTGATCCCGCAGATCAAATGGAGTATCAAAATAGACGTGCTGCTTTACAGACACAGTTAGGCGAGAAACAGTTTGCAGCTCTGTGGAATGAAGGGCGCTCGCTCACCCTGGAACAGGCTATCGCGTATGCGCTTGAGCATAGTGTGTAAACTTTACGATGCTTGCAAGCGAAAACAAAGGTGTTAACGAAACTCTTATTTGACAAGACTTGTCTGAATATGCTACTATTCGCCAACTTTAGTAGGGAGTAGCCGTGGCGTCTTTGACGCCAACACCCGGTCGTCAATACGGACATTGTCCCGGCAGGTGTATGTGCAAACCACAACCGGCGAGACTACCACAATCACTCGTGGAGTCTCGCTTTTTGATTCTTCACGGGGTATTTCAAACAAGGAGTTTAGTAGATGGAAGGAACAATCTGGTTGTGGATCGGTTTCAACGTGTTCGTGTTGTTCATGCTCGCCCTGGACCTGGGTGTCTTTCACAGGCATTCTCATGTCGTCTCGACGAAGGAAGCAGCCATCTGGAGCGTGGTCTGGATCAGTCTGGCGATGCTCTTCAACGCCGGCATTTACTTCTTCTGGGATGTCATTGCCCCGCAGAGCGACTACACCAACAGCGAAGCCTCCCTGGCTTTCTTTACAGGCTACCTGATCGAAAAATCGCTCAGTGTTGACAACATCTTTGTCTTCGTCCTGATCTTCACGTTCTTTGCGGTCCCGGCTGCCTACCAGCACCGCGTGCTGTTCTGGGGCATACTCGGTGCCCTGCTCATGCGTGGGGCACTGATCGCTGTGGGCGCAACCCTGCTCAAGGAGTTCCACTGGATCATTTACGTCTTCGGCGTGTTCCTGATCTTCACGGGGATCAAGATGGCTTTGCACAGGAACGAGGAAATCCACCCTGAAAACAATCCCCTGGTCAAACTCTTGAGGCGGATCATGCCGGTGACAGAGAACTACGAGGGCGAAAACTTCTTTATCCGCCGCGCGGGAAGGTTAATGGCAACGCCGCTCTTTCTGGTCCTGCTGATGGTGGAGAGCACCGACCTGATCTTCGCGGTCGATTCGATCCCGGCCATCTTCGCGGTGACGAATGATCCCTTCATCGTATACACCTCGAATGTCTTTGCGATCCTCGGGTTGCGTTCCCTGTACTTCCTGCTGGCGAACGTCATGGATAAGTTCCAGTACCTGAAGATCGGGCTGGCATTTGTCCTGACCTTTGTCGGTGTCAAGATGGTGCTGGTGGATCTCTACAAGATCCCCGTGGGTATCTCGCTGGGCGTCATCGCAAGTATCCTGGCGATCTCGGTCCTTGCATCGCTGTGGAAGGCGAGGGTGGATACAAAGGCTTTGAGTGTGGTGGAGTAATTTCGGCTGAGGAAACGAATCACAGAGCACAGTCTCGTGCTCTGTGATTTTTTAATTCCACAAACAGGTAGGTATTTTGCCTTGACATTATTATACATACATACTAGAATGTATGTATAATACAGGAGATAGTATGCGACGAACGAAAGAAGAAGCCGAAATTACCCGTCAGAACCTGCTTGCCACTGCCCTACAGGTCTTCAGCCGCAAAGGATACGCGGAGACGCGACTGGAAGACATCGCTGCAGAAGCCCAGATGACGCGCGGCGCGATCTACCATCATTTTGGCAGCAAGGCTGACCTCTACAATGCCATGGTGACAGATGCATCCAGCCAGGCGGTTGGAGTGCTCGAAAATGCAATCAGGGCTGGAGGCGGTACGCTGGATGTGCTCAAGAGAGTCTTTGTCGATCTGTTAACTTATGCCCATGACGATCCGCAGTTTCGCGCCATCAATGAGTTGGTCATCTTCAAGACCGGTTCTGCCCCGGAATTGCAGGAAGGTTTTCAACGCAAGATCTCGGGCAACCGGCAGATGGTCGATTTCTTCGCAGGCAAGATCCAGGCTGGGATCGAGTCCGGTGAGATCCGTCCCGATGTCAACCCGAAGGATGCTGCCCTGAGTCTGATCGCGCTCAACAACGGACTGCTGAGTCTCTGGTTATTAGATCCGGATCTGTTCGCGCTGAAACAGCGGGCAGAATCAATCGCGGACATGTTTATTCAAGGAATTGCCATATGAACATTGGATCCATCCTTAATTTACTACCCGGCAGAACCCATCGAAATCTCGAGACACTGGTTGACGCTTATGCCAAACTGGGACGCTTTCGCGGCTCGGCGTTAATTGCCAAAGGCAATAAAATTCTTCTCCGGAAGCCTTGGGGCCTGGCAGATGAAACAAGCCAGCAGCGGAATACGGTGGAAACGCGCTTTCTGATCGGCTCGCTGACCAAAACCTTTACAGCCGTTGCCATTATGCAGCTTGCTGAGCAGGGACGATTATCGGTTGAGGATCCGTTATCCAGGTATTTGCCAGATTTTCCGAATGCGAGTCATATTGCCCTGCATCATTTACTGAGCAATACATCGGGCGTCTTTGATTATCTGCTGCGGGAAGATTTCAACCAGTTCATGACGCGTCCTCACACCACCGCGGAAATGATCGCCCGTTTTGCGGACCAACCGCTCCTCTTCGAGCCGGGGACTCAGTTTGGCTACAGCAACTCGAACTGGATACTTCTCGGCGCCGTGCTGGAAATGCTTACCGGGCTGCCTTACGATGAAGCCATTCGGCAGAACGTTCTCGTTCCAGCCGGGATGACCGCCTCGGGATTCGACTGGGAAATGCTTCCTCCGGAAGTACGCGCAACTGGCTATACAGAGGGCAAAAACGGACTCGCCCCTTCCTTGGCATCCCATTCGTCGGTGTTGCATGCTGCCGGGGCGATGTATTCCACTGTGGACGATCTCCTGCGCTTCGATATCGCGCTCAACAACAATACCCTGCTGTATCGGAAAACACTCATGAGCATGTGGCAGGCTGACCTACCGGGCTACGGTTATGGCTGGGAAGTGCACCAGATCCATGGACGGCGCGCCGTTGCGCACTCGGGTGGGCTGTACGGGTTTATCAGCAACTTCGTCCGCTTCGTGGACGCGGATGGGCAGAGCCATGTAACGATCATCCTGCTCAGCAACGACAATAGTGCCGCCGTGCCCGATATGACCGAAACCCTCGCGGCAATCACTTTAGGATTGCCATACGAGATGCCCTCCTCGCGCAAGTTCGTCAAAGTGGACCCGAACGTATTGAACGCTTACACCGGTACATTCGAACAGACAATCATGGGGCGTACCTTCGTGATCGACTTTTTGATCGAGGGCGGTCAGCTGGTCATGGATATGCACGGCTGGACGAGAGTTCCCCTCAAACCAATGTCTGAAACAACGTTTTACGCGCGTGCCAAGGGCGAAGTCGAGATGAAGTTCGTTCCCGGTTCGAGTGGACGGGCAGACACCATCGAGATGGTCTGGGCGGGAGTACAAACATCGGCGACCCGCGTTGCCTGAGTAGAAAGTTCTAATATTTCTCTTACCTAATCTTTCTTGACACAAATTTAATTTGTGTATAAAGTTAAGCCTCCTTAACTAAAAAGAAGGCTTAACTATGGCTTCCCATTCCCAACTTATCCAAACCATGCGCCAATTCATGGACATCGCCGTGCACTATTCGATGCGCGCCAGCGGGCATTTTATGAAGGCTAGGGGACTTTCCACACCGCAGTTCAGTATCCTGATGCAACTGCACCATCGAGGTATCTGTGGCATGTCCGAAGTCAGTGAACAATTTGGGACGACCCCGGCGGCAGCCAGCCAACTGGTGGATAAGCTCGTCCAAAGCGGCCTGATCCACCGCGAGGAGGATCCAAATGACCGCCGGGCGAAAAGTTTGAATCTCACTGATAAAGGCAAAGAACTGATCCAACGCGGTATCGAAGAACGCTATCACTGGGTAGAACCACTGGCCGGAAAGTTATCTGCGGAAGAACGCGCAAAAGTGAGTGAGGCGCTGGATATTATGACAAAAGCTGCGCGGGAAATGGAAAAAAGTACGCAGGTACACACGTAGACACAGAGGTTGTTTACCTGTGTACTTGTCTACCTCCTCCCTTCATACTCTGTTCACAATAAAGCCATATACTCCACTTATAAAACATCCTGAAAGAAAGGAATTTTACTCTTGCAAGCAACTGCCTCCCGACCCATGTCACGCGGCCGCCAACATGGACAATCCTCCTTCAAAGGCATCGGACGCGCCGTCAAATACCTGACGAACTATAAACGTCAGGCTCTTTTACCGTATATTTTTCTGATCATTGCAACCCTCTCTCAGTTAGTCGTACCGCGCATGATCCGCAACGTGATCGACGCGGTCACGAGCGGCTATGTTGCCGATCAGATCTTGAAAGCCCTCGATCAGATCCCGGCGGGATTCGTCGGCGCGGCGCTGCCGAAGATCCTCGAAGCCACGGGGAGACCCAGCTCCTTAACGCTCGACCAGCTCAAAGTCCAGTTGGAAGCGGACTTGACGAATGCGCCTCGCGCGTTGATCGTCGCACTGGTCTCGATCATTTTCTTCGCCGTCCTGCGCGGCGTGTTCGCCTTCCTGCAAGCCTACTGGGCGGAGAAAAATTCGCAGTCGGTTGCCTACGATCTGCGCAACGACTTGTATTCCAAGATCCAGCGTTTATCGTTTTCGTATCACGACAAGAATCAGACCGGGCAATTGATGGTCCGCGCCACCGATGACGTGGAGAAGGTCCGGCTCTTCATCGGGCAGGGACTTTTGCAGCTGGTGGGCGCGGTAATTCTGCTGGTGGGCACGGTCATCATTTTGTTTACGTCGAATGCCGCGCTGGCATGGACAGCCATGCCGATCCTGCCGGTAGCAATCGTGACGTTCATGATCTTTGCCAGCCTGGCCCAGCCGATGTTCACCAAGGTCCAGCAGAAATTGTCGCACCTGAACACGGTGCTGCAGGAGAATCTGGCGGGCATCAAGGTCATCAAGTCCTTCACGCGCGAGAAGGAACAGCAGGCGAAATTCAAGCAGGCTGCTGATGACACCATGAACCAGCAGATCGCGGTCTCACGCTTGTTCACGTTCATGTTCCCGTTTATTTTCCTTGTGGCGAATCTCGGGCAGGCCGCGAT
>DASTJG010000008.1:0-4238 GCA_035716785.1 Anaerolineales bacterium | reverse complement strand
TGATCCAGGGCGCCAGTTCTTCCGTGGGCAAAAGCCTGCTGGTCACGGCCTTATGTCGCATCTTTGCGCGCCGCGGACAGAAGGTTGCTCCGATCAAAGCTCAGAACATGTCAAATAATGCCGCGGTCTGCCCGGATGGCTCTGAGATCGGGCGCGCCCAGGCCTTGCAGGCTTACGCGGCCGGGACGCTGCTCTCCTCTGATCTAAATCCAATCCTGGTCAAACCGGAAGCCGACGCACACAGCCAGATCATCGTAAATGGACGGCCGTTCAAATCCCTCAGTGCATATGACTATTACAAATACAAGCAGGTTTTATGGGAGCACGCCACGGCCGCGCTGGACCGTTTGCGCGCTCAAAACGACCTGGTGATCATCGAAGGCGCGGGCAGTCCTGCGGAATTGAATCTCAAACGCGGGGATATTGTCAACATGGCGGTCGCGCGCTATGCCAATTCTCCGGTCGTCCTGGCAGGGGATATCGACCGCGGCGGAATCTTTGCCCAGCTGCTTGGCACGCTCTGGCTGCTCGAACCGGAGGAGCGCCAACTCGTGCGCGGATTTTTGGTCAACAAGTTCCGTGGCGATATTCGTCTCTTCGAGGAGGGTGTTCGCATCCTGGAAGAAAAGTCTGCGCTTCCGGTGCTGGGAGTCATCCCTTACTTGAAGAATTTAAACCTTCCGGAGGAGGACGCGGTCGCGCTGGATGGCCAGGAGGGCGCGCTACACAACGATTCTGTGATTGACATCGTCGTCATCCATCTGCCAGTGATCGCGAACTTCGATGACTTCGATCCGTTCCGCAATGACGCGGGAGTGCGGGTAAGATATGTAACGCGTCCCTTTGAAATTGGCCGGACACAGGCCATTATCTTGCCAGGGACCAAGAGCACGATGGCAGACCTGGCATGGTTACGCGAAAATGGTTTTGACGAAGTTATTCGCGAGCACATTCGGAGAGGGGGAGCGCTGGTCGGCATATGTGGCGGCTACCAGATGCTCGGCAAAACGATTCACGATCCTGAACACGTCGAATCTTCGAGTGATCATATCGATGGACTCGGATTTCTACCCACCGAGACCGCCTTCATTTCGGAGAAAGCCACCTATCAGGTCCATGCCCGGGTGACAGAACGAATCGCATGGCTGGCAGGTTTATCTGAGTGTGAGTTGCAAGGCTATGAGATCCATATTGGACGCACAGACAGTGCTTCTACGTGGCTCAAGATCGATACACGTAACGGTGTGCCCTGCGAGTTTTCTGATGGTTCTATCACTGCCGATGGCAGGGTTTGGGGCTGCTACCTGCATGGTCTGTTTGGTAACACTGCCTTTCGTCATGCCTGGTTGACCAGCCTGGGCTGGGTTCCTGGAAGTCAGTCACTTGCTCATCAGGAACAACTTGAAAAGTCTCTGGATGATCTTGCGGATAAAGTCGAGGCGGCAGTGGATATTCATAAAATCGAGAGAATCGTATGGGCAGATTGACGTTGATCCTCGGCGGCGCACGGAGCGGAAAATCATCCTATGCACAAAGCCTTGCAGAGGAGAGTGGCAAGGCTGTGACCTTCCTTGCCACCGCGCAGGCGCTCGATGAAGAAATGTCCGCGCGCATTCAAAAGCATCGCGCCGAGCGACCGGTCCATTGGGAAACGTTGGAAGCGCCGCTCGATATTGCCTCTCATGCCCGGCAGATAAAATCAGAGGTAGTCGTTTTGGATTGCATCACCCTGCTGGTCAACAATTTACTCATGCAGTTTGTAAAAGATGATCTTGTGGACGAAGCACCCTTTACGCAGGCTGTTCAGAAGGAAGTCAATGAATTGATCAGGAACATTCGTGAACAAAAACAGGATTGGATGCTCATCTCCAATGAAGTCGGGCTGGGACTCGTCCCGCCCTACCAGATGGGACGCGTCTATCGCGATGTGCTCGGCTGGGCAAACCAGCGCCTGGCGCGTGAAGCGGATAAAGTCATTTTTATGGTGGCGGGAATACCAACTGTCATCAAGTAGGTTGTCAAATTACCATGCTCAAAATAAAGAATCTTTCCGTCGATTATGGTCCCCGGCGCATTCTGCATGAGATCTCCCTCGATGTGCAGAGCGGTGAAGTGCTGGCGCTGATCGGGCCGAACGGCGCGGGCAAATCGACGTTGATCCGCGCCGTCAGCGGCGTGGTCCCCATCGCAGGCGGACAGGTCCGCACGAATGGCGACGACTTTGCTTCGCTCGCGCCGCTTCAGCGCGCCCGTTATGCGGCTACCGTTCCCCAGGCAGTCTCCATGCCCCCGGCCTATACCGTTTGGGAAACGGTTCTGTTCGGGCGCACACCCTATCTCGGTTTTCTCGGTCAGCCATCCCGGAACGATGAGGAGATCGCGCGTCAGGCGCTGGGACGCGTCAGCGCGCTGCCTCTCGCGGACCGGCGCGTGGGCGAACTCTCCGGCGGGGAGCAGCAGCGGGTTCTACTGGCGCGCGCCTTGTGCCAGTCCACGCCAATCCTGCTGCTCGATGAACCAACTGCGCATCTCGATTTACAGTACCAGGTCAGTTTACTGGAATTGGTGCATGAACTAGCACATAAAGATAACCTCGCGGTACTGGTCGCGCTGCATGATCTAAATCTGGCGGCCCATTACGCGGACAGGGTCGCCCTGATGGTCGCAGGGAAAATCAAAGCAGTGGGAAGGCCGCAAGAGGTACTGCAATCGAAGCTGATCGAAGAGGCATATTGTCTGCCTGTACAGGTGGTTAAGCATCCCTTTTTGGATCTTCCGCTTGTGCTGCCTGATAAGAAATGATTGGGTTTCAAGCACCTGATTATGGTTAATGACAGTTGCTGCTGCCACTGTCTGTAAAGGTTTTGCCTGAAACAGGTATAAATTCCCAATCATAACTTGCTGCATGCAGTGTCAATTTGATCACACCGTGGTCTACATTGTTGCGAACCTCGCTCGTTGTGAGAGGGGTTGCAAATTCATAGAGTCCCGCACCTCCTGTGCCAACTACAAACTCACGCAAGCCCTGCGAAACAGCTGTGCCCGATGCATCCATTTCAGCGAAACGCTCATAGCTGTGTTCATGACCGTTGATCACCAATTCTGCACCGGTGTCATACAATATTTGCCACAGCGTTTGCATGGCTGGGTCACTGCCATGCTCGGCGCCTGACGACCAGCGCGGCTTATGCCAGTACGCCAGAACGCACTGCTTGGGGTTTGCCGCCAGGTCATCTTTCAACCAGGCGATCTGGGCGCTCGCAGCAGACACATCGATCTCAGAGTTCAAGGCATAAATACGCCACGATCCGAGATCATAGGCATAATAGGATGGAATGTCGTTAAAGTATTCGAAATAACCTGCCGCGCCCGACGTATTATATTCATGATTGCCAGGGACAGGTTTGGTGCGTGATTTATGCCGTCCCCAACTGGGATCATAGCAATTCATAAACTCGTCGTAGGTACCATTAGGATATGCATTGTCGCCAACGGTGAAAACTGTTCCGGGAATATTGTCCAGCAACTGCGCGGTAAGCTCATCCTGCTCGCGATTGCAAGTCGCGATATCTCCAGCCCCGACCAGCACGGTTTCATTCGATGGAGTTGGACTGGCTATCGGAGTTGCGGTCGGTTTGGGAGTAGGCGTGGATGTCGGCGCACCCGAAGCAAGTGTGAGGATGAGTTGAGGTCCATTGCTACTTTCCCGCGAGGAAAATCGAACAGCGTCATTGCTGTCACCTGCCAGCATAAAACTGTACGTTCCATCGCCGGTGACCAGTGGGGTGACATCGTATTCTATCCAGCTATATCTTTTGGTGGTTTCTTTGTTGTCACTCGCTTCTCCCAGGCGCGGAGGGCGATTGTTCCAGGTAATTTCTGTCTCCGCCCAGTGATTGTCGGCGGCATAGACTGCCGGTCCGTTATAAGAAGTATCGGTTGTACTGTATACGCGTAAGCGCGCAGCCTGGATCACATCTGTGACCCCACTGACCGTAAAGCGGATATAGCTTTCTACACTGCGCTGGTCCAATTGGGTCGCCTCGAGATAGTCTGAAGTACCTGTATTGGTAGTCGGCTTGCGCTCTTCCACGCGCGCATCCGCCTCGGCTTTGAACACGAAGGTGTCTGCAGGCTGGAAGGCTGAACCATTCAGTGCAGCATTGTTATATGCTGTATTTGGCTTTGACACCGCCAGCATGGGTACTACATTGGCGGCCAATATCAGCATTAAGACA
>DASTJG010000007.1:0-18648 GCA_035716785.1 Anaerolineales bacterium | reverse complement strand
CATATTCGGATGATTCACCATGGGAGTACCGGAAGATCACGTAAAACCGAGATCATGCTGGAAATGATGGCTTACGTCGATGAACGTTTTACTCTTGACTTGATGATGGTGTCACGCGATCCCAAGTATTGGAATAAGATTGTGTCCTTGGCGAAGAAGAGAAAAAACATTCGTATTGTTCCGCCGGTGCCAATGCAGGAAATCATTCCAACGATAACCAGGTATGACATTGGTCTTTACTTAGCTCGCCCCACCAACTTTAATGTTAAGTATATGTTGCCCAATAAACTTTTTGAGTTCATACAAGCTCGCTTGGTTGTGGCAATTGGACCAAGCATCGAGATGAGCAAAGTTGTAAAAAAATTCAATTGTGGTGTGGTTTCAAAAGATTTTGATCCTCGTTCCATGGCGAATGAACTAAACAGATTAACTACTGAGAAAATTATGGAGTTTAAGCAACATTCTCATGAAGCAGCCAGCGAACTAAATGCTGATGTAAATGCCAGAAGAATTAAAGAAATTGTGCGTGATTTGATGGAAAATTAAGAGAAGTCACTGATGAGATATATAAAACGCATGTTGTTACGGAGCAACCTGGGGAAATCACTACGATTGGGTACATATCCATGGAAAAACCGTGCGATGTTATTGGAATTGTTGCGTGTGCCGGTTGCCAAGTCGGGGCTTGAAACGATCAATGGGGTCGAAACACCGTTTGTTGTCTTAAGTGATGGAGTTGTTCTATACGGTATTCTACCATCCGAATTCGAGAAAGAAATTTGTTGGCGGTGGAAGAATATGATAAATCCGAATATTCGGGAGGAGACATTCCGTGTAGCGATGGATGTGGTTCTCCGATATCAATATCCACATGCCATGCCGCACATTACCATGCCCTATCCTCGCCAGGCAAGGAAGTGTTTTCATCCACAGCATGCTGAGACAATTGCAGATATTCCGAGGTTGAGCGAAAACGAGAGAAAACACCTTGTAACAATTTTTGAATTGAACAAGGGAGAAAAATTCCTCGATGTAGGCGCATATATGGGCTTTGGTGCAGTTCGAATGGCAAGGGAGTTGGGTCCGAACTCAAAAATAATCGCAGTGGAAGCGGATCCGAAATCCCTTGCTCTTCTGGATCTGAATATACGATCTAATAACTTGCAAAACGTGTCCATCGTCCAAAAGGCAGTCAGTAGCGTGAATGGAGGTACCGCTCCATTTTATATAACCGAAAGGCAGGCAAATTCCCTGGTTTCTGGAGTAGTGGATTCCGGCAGCGCGATCCAGGTCCCCACTGTGACTATTGATGGCGTTCTTGATGACTTTGGCATGGATTCCATTGACCGGGTCAGCCTTACGATCAATGGTGCCGAAGCAGAAGCTTTAAAGGGCATGCAATCGACATTGGCAGTGAGCAAAAATCTGAGGTTATCCATAGCCGGTTGGTATAAATACAATGGCAAACGTGTTTGTGACATCATTTCTCCATTCTTGGAGAGATATGGATATCGTGTTCTTGTGGGGCGCGGGGGGGGAGTCCTGGCGTGGAAGGTGAATTGATCGAGTGCCATAAACAACGATCGGGTTCATCTGAGGGCTGTTCCTGAAAATTAAGGTTTGGAGGATCATTGTCGTGAGAAGCAGGAAGAAAGTTTGCATATTGGTTTTTGCCAAAGTGGCATTAGATGCGCGGGTCGCGCGGCAGATCGAATATGCGCGAAAAAATTACGAAGTGGATGTGATCGGGCACGGCGATTGGCAAGCCCCAGCTGGAGTCCGCTATCATGCAGTGCCCCAGACGATAAGGAAAGCCTCGTTGTTCTCATTAGCCTTACTTCTTGCGGGGAACGTTGCTCCGGCCGTTTGGGAATACCATCACTGGCGACGGAAGGAATACATGTATGCCCTGGAAATCTTACGGAACGAATCCTATGATCTGATCCACGCCAATGATCTCAGTGCACTGCCGGTGGCCTCGAAAGCAGTGGATGGACGCGAAACGCAACTACTCTTTGATGCGCATGAGTTCTATTTTGAACAGGGCGAAAACCCACAAATGATCCGGATTCGAAAACCGCACCTCAAGTATTTGTTCAATACATATCGCCGGAACATTGACAGGATGGTTACAGTATCGGAAGGGATTGCTGCTCTCTACCAAAACCAGTTCAACATGGCAAGTGAACTCATTCTCAACGCTCCCTTCTATGTGGAACATCCTTATCACCCGGTCGATCCGGCACGTATTCAACTGGTCAATCAGGGTGCTGCCATACCGGGACGCCGCATTGAAGACCTGATTACGATGATGCCGTATTTGCATGAACGCTTTCACCTAAATCTACTCCTCAAGCCCAGTAACAAGGATTATTATGAATTTCTAAGGAAAAAGGCTCAGGAGATGGGACCCGATAGAGTGACAATCCATGACCAGGTTTCTCCCGATACCATTACAGATGCAATCAATAAATTCGATATTGGTATTCACCTGTTGGATGCCGATAATTTGAATCACTATTATGCCTTGCCTAAGAAGTTGTTCGATTACATCATGGCGGGATTGGCATCCGTTATTACACCATTGCCCGAAATGCGAAAAATCGTCGAGAAATGGCAGGTTGGTATAGTGTCCCCCGATCATTCATGGCAGTCGATGGTTAAGGCGTTAAATTCGTTGACAGATGAACAAATTAATGTCTTTAAGTGCAATAGTTTGGAACTTGCCAAGACCTTGAATGCAAATAATGAAATGGATAAGTTGATGAATATATATGCCTCCATGCTGGGTGAATAGTGGTTCCTGCAAATCGTTTTCTCCTGCAGCATGAATTAATTCCAGTAATGAAACTACATCCTATTACACTATGATATCCTTGCAGGCTGGAGCAAATGCCCGTTTTCATTCGCTGAAAACAATACCATAAACCGGGTTGTCAATCATGCACCTACAAAATGTTAGCAAATTCTTCTTGGACCAGTCGCCGCGGCAGGTCTGGCGATTCCTGGCCAGGAAGCTTCTGTTCCACAAACCTCTGAATGCTTTTGATGATGAGCATCCCTGTGTTTTTGTGCTTTCCACGGGGAGAACAGGCACGGAGACGATTGCCGCACTTTTTACACTGGCGAAGAATGTGATCTCCTTGCACGAACCATCCCCCAGGATGTATGAGATATCCAAATTGGCTTATGAATGTTCAGAGGACGCCCTCGCACGCAGGTTGCTGGGGGCAGCGTTTCTGAGTCTTCGAAGCGAGTCGTTGAATACATCCCTGGCATATGGAGTAGGCTATGTGGAGTCCAGCCCGCAAGTGACGTTTCTTGCTCCGGTCATCCTTGAAAAATACCCTATGGCGCGTTTCATTCATCTGGTTCGCGATCCGCGTGATGTCGTCCGCTCGGGGATGAGGCGGAAGTGGTATGACGGCCACCCGAGTGATCCGACCAGGATCGTCCCTGTCCATAATTCGCAGGACAGACAAAAATGGAATGAATTCGATCCGTTCCAAAAGAATTTATGGCTTTGGGCGGAAACAAATCGCTGGATATTGGAATTTACTTCCCAGCTCCCTCCTGAGACTGTGTTGCTGGTACATTCTGAAGATGTCTTTTCCAGGGATGAAAAGACCATGCAGGAATTGTATCGCTTCATCGGATCCCCTCTGCCGCAGAGGCAAAAGATTTCACGGCTGCTTGATAGGAAGTTGAACGCACAAAGTTCAGGACATTTTCCGGTATCGAAGTTCTGGTCTGCCGAGCAGAAAAACGATCTATTGGCGATTGCGGGGGATATAGCAAAAGAGTTTGGTTATGACCTTCGCAGGGATCATGAATAATCGTTCGGATTTTTCCCTGACCCGCAACGCGATCAATTACTCGTGGCGTCAACTTGCCCTGAGGGCAGGGATCGAGGATTTCCGTCAACAGGATGCTGACTCACAATATTTTGGCGTGCCCCTTTACTATGGATTTCCCGAGCAAATCCCATACAAGGGGAAAAAGGTGGTTGTTATTCCTTGCAAAGACAGGGATTGGGCTGAATTGGTCAGAAGGCCCGCGGAAAGTATTGATTGGATCCTCCCACAGGCAGCTTTTCCCGATGCGGCCCATTTGCCGTTTGATTATTCCATTCCCGTAATCTTTTGGGGAGATTCGAGCCAGAAGGGAAAAATTGCGGAATGCGCTAGCGATGGTACTTTGATCTTCCATGTCGATCTCCTGGCAACAGCTTTTTTTATGCTTTCACGCTGGGAGGAGATGGACCGGACCCTTTGCGATGAACATGGAAGATTTCCCGCACCTGCCAGTGTTGCTTATAAACATGGATTTCTCGATGTTCCGATCGTGGATTTATATGGTCTGCTTCTCAGGGAATGGTTCAAAGTAATCGCTCCTGGTTGGCGTCCAACCCCCGCACATTTCAGAATAAACCTGACACACGATATAGACTGGATCCGTCACTTTTCGAATTTCAGCCAGTTCGCCCGCGTGGCAGGAAGTGCATTGCTCAAACAAAAGAAAGTGGGGGCATTCCTTAAGCAGTTCCAGAATCTTTATGTTCAGATCACAGCGCCTGCACAGGATGACTATGTACGATCAATTTATCATCTGGCTGACCAGTCCGAGGCGCATGGCTTTTCGAGCCGGTTCTACGTGATGGCGGCAGAGGCTAACGCCTACCAGCAAGGGTACGACCCTGCCACTCCCTGGTTGCAGGAATGCCTGGAAAACTTAAGGCAGCGCGGTCATGAAATAGGGATCCATCCCGGTTATTACACGCTCGGGAATCCTGAACAATTGATTGTGGAGAAACAGCAACTGGAAAAAGTCCTGGGTGAAAACATATCCGGCGGAAGACAGCATTATCTGCGATTTCAAGCGCCTTCTACGTGGAGGCATTGGGAAGAAGCCGGATTATTGTACGATTCGAGCATGGGATATGCGGAGCATGAGGGCTTTCGAGCCGGAACGTGCCACCCCTATCGTCCATTTGACATTGAGTCGGATAGAGAGATGCTGATAGAGGAGATTCCCCTGATCGTCATGGATACATCTCTGCGATATTATCGGAGGTTCTCCGGCGAGGAGGCAAAACGCAAAATGCTCACGCTGGCGCAGCGATGTGCTGATGTTGATGGGGTCTTTACAATGCTTTGGCATAACACATCATTTTCAGGGGATTGGATGGAATGGGGTCTGATGTATCCGGATGTTTTGAATGCCCTGTCAGCAATGGCAAACCCATGACAGATGCCCTGTCGAAACTCGAAGGACCTTTGCGCATGCCTATCCGAAGAACCTGCCAGGTATTGATTTACTATTTGACGAATGCGCGCGTTTGGCTTGCCGTTGCTTTTAGCACTTCTTTTGACTTGCTATTCAATCAGTATGTACTATTAAAACTATGGACCATTGGGAGTCTGCGCCTTAATCATACGCATGATCACAATGATGGGTGACATACTTTTTTATTTTTGTGGTCTATCTCTGCACAGGTAGGATTCTGTGCGTTTCCGTCCCGCTCGCTAGCTTTCCGGCAGTGCGCCGGCGAAAGTGAAAATCTGAAACCAGGAACTTCATGAAAATTGCGTACGTCACGATCCATATCGAGCCAAAGATCGTCAATGGCGGGGTGGGGAGCAAGATTAAAAGCCAGATTTCGATTTGGCGAAGCATGGGGCATGCTGTCACATTGTTCATGCTGACGCCCGAACCTGTCTCCTCCATGCCGGATGCCTCTCAATTTGTCTTTCGTCCACCGCGGAAGAGTCTCCCCGGGGTCAAGTTCGTTCTCCGTGAGATCGCTCGCTCGACCGCCCTGGCAAAGTTGATTTCACAGGTCCGCCAATACCAACCGGATATTATCTATTTCAGGTTTGGGCTGTTTACCATACCTCTACAGCGCCTCTTTGAAATTGCCCCGGTGGTCCTGGAAGTTAATTCCAACGATCTGGATGAATATCGTTCCCGGGGACCTTTCTTTTATTGGCTGAACCGGCTTACGCGAAAATTACTGTTTTCCCGCTGTGCTGGCTGGATCGCATCGAGTTTCGAGCTGGCAAACCTTCCGGTAAACCGTGGGTATGGGAGACCTGTCTGCGTGATTTCCAATGGGATCGAATTAAGTAAATATCAACCGCTCGCGCCGCCCCAAAATCAGTTCCCTGTGCTGGCGCTGGTGGGGTCTCCGGGAATGAGCTGGCATGGAGTAGATAAGCTCCTCCCACTTGCCAAACGGTACCCTGACCTGCAAATTCATATTATCGGATATCGCCGTGAGGACCTCCAGGGAACAATACCGGAAAATGTTCATTTGTACGGTTATTTGGATTACGAAAATGTGAAGAAAGTTCTGGCAGGCGTGGATGTCGTCTTTGGCACGCTTGCCCTGTATCGCAAAAAAATGGAGGAGGCGTCCCCTCTCAAGATCCGGGAGGCGCTCGCTTATGGCATCCCTGTTATTCTGGCATATCACGATACCGATCTGGCAGATATTGATTCTGATCTCTTCCTGTTCCTCCCTAACACCAAAACCAGTATCCTGGACCATGCACAGGCAATCCACGATTTTGCTTTCAGGGTCAGGGGGATGCGGGTGAAACGAGAAATAGTTTCGGAACGCATCAGTCAACAGCATAAAGAAGCGACACGGCTAAAGTTTTTCAATGAGGTGCTCGATTCAGCAGGAGGGCGCGCGTGAAATCGAATCACACACGCCAGATTGATGAACGTCCATCCCTGTTACTGGTTGGCACGCAAGTGGCGGTTGGTGGGGCCCAGAAGGTTTTGCTCGATCAAGCTGCCTGGTTTCAGGCGCGCGGCTATCGTGTGAATGTTGTCTTTCTTTATGATCGAGATGGCTTGTATCCGAAGTGGCGCGACTCCCATCCATTCCCGATCTACAACCTGGAGGCTTTCCACTCCGGGGCAGGACTTGCCGGGCGGGCCCGTTCCATCCTTGCAGGCTTGTTGCGACTATGGAAATTGCTGTGCCGGAACCATTTTGATGCGGTTGAAGCATTTACATTGGACAGCAATTTGTTCGCGCTTCCGGTTGCCTGGCTTGCAGGCGTATCGGTGCGAATTGCCACAAATCATGGCTGGACTAAAACAGACTTGCCTGCGAAACGATTTGCCCACAATCTTTTGCTCAAGATGGGAGTTTTCGATATTCTGATTGCCGTTACCGATGGACTCCGTACCCAATCCATTCGGGAGGGCATCAGGTCCGAACTTGTTGCAACCATCCCCAATGGGATACCACTTTCTCCGCTGGAGAAACGGGGCGCTGGGCGATTCCTGAAAGATCTGAAAATTCCTGTGGGATATATATTTCTGTTGTCAGTGGGACGATTGGTCCATGAAAAGGCGTATGAGGTTTTGATTCGAGCACTGGACCTGGTTGTGAGGGAATACTCTGATGTGATGCTTGCCATTGCAGGGAGCGGCGTGCTGCGAGCCGAACTTCAGGGGTTGATCGATGCGCTTCATTTGAACGACAAAATCCTTCTGCTTGGCGACCGACCGGATGTGGCTGACCTGATGGCCCATGCCGACATCTTTGTGATGTCTTCCCGTTCTGAGGGCATGCCGATGGCATTGCTCGAGGCAATGGGCTCTGGCTTGCCCGTGATTGCCACACAGGTCGGTGGACTCAGCGAAGTGGTGGAAGATCATTTGCAGGGGATATTGGTCCCGGCTGAGAATCCTCAGGAATTGGCGAAAGCTATATTAGAATTGCTCCGCGATCCGGCGCTCCGCTCAAGCTTGGGCAGGAGTGCCCGCCGGCGGATCGAAGAAAGATACACGACGGAACGAATGTGCCGGCAATATGAGAAACTCATAATAGACCTTTATCGAAAGAAAAAGGAAGCATGAAACTCTTTCAGGTCAAACAATCATCAGTGGATCTTGCTGCTCGACTGCTTTTAACATGTGGCGCAGCATTGCTTTTCTATGGCTCTATTCTGGAATTCCATCAAATTGCCTGGGGGACCGGGGTCTGGCTTGGACAGTACTCTCTTAGGTGGGCGCTTGCGCTCCTCCTTTTCGTTTCCTTTTGTGTTTTCTGCCTGATTGGCGTCTGGATCATCCTGTGGCGTGGCTGGAGAATGGAGAGTACATTTCGATGGCTTGCTTCGTTCCGCGACCAATTGGGGCCCTTTCGCTGGATATTGGCTGTCCTTTTCATACTCCTTCCTGTTTATTTTCTGCAATATACATATTGGGGAAAAGTATTGCATGAACCCTATCTGCGAATATTGCTAGCAAGTCTTTCCAGTATCTTGCTGGGATGGGTGCTCACAAAAGACAGGAATGGTTTTATAAACTGGTCTGCTGGCTTGACTGCTCTCGTAGTACTGGCCGGCACATATACTTTTTTTGTGCCTCTGATTGAGGTGACAAACTATCCATTTTCCCTGGGTTGGTCTGAAGGAAACCGACTTTGGGATTATTCCATACTATTTGGCCGCGGCCTTTACAATTATCCCCCCGACAAACCCATCCCCGTTCTGCTGGATATAGGCAGGAGGTCTATCGGCGGTATTCCATTTCTGATCCCTGGGATCAAGATATGGCAGGCCCGCCTGTGGCTTGCGCTGATCGATATCGTTCCCTATTTGATTCTGGGATGGGTCGCCTTCCATCTGGACAGGAAACATGTCTGGCACTGGCTGCTGGCTGGCGTCTGGGCGTTTACATTTGTGCATCAGGGACCCATCCATCCTCCTCTCTTGTTATCCGCGATTGTTGTTGCGTTTGCATGGAAACGTCCTTTGTGGCTTGCCATTCCATTGATCGCGGTGGCAAGTTACTTCGCGGAGATCAGCCGGCTGACCTGGATGTTTGCACCCGGCCTGTGGGCGGGTATGTTGGAACTGAGCGGAACCTCTCTCCTAGGTCGCCAGCTCGATAAAAGGGCCTGGACACGGGCGATTTCTACGGGTGCCGCAGGTGTGTTTGGTGGGTACGCGGTTCCTTTCCTGGTCCCAGGCTTGCTTCAATGGGCAAAGTCCCTGTATGAATCACCTGCTGTCGCCTCGGTTACGAATGGAGCTGTCAGTCCGGGTGTCACGATTACTTCAAGGGTCAGTGCAACGATATCTACACAACCTCTTCTTTGGTCCAGGCTGCTTCCCAATGCAACATATGGTGAGGGCATCCTGCTTGGGCTCTTGTTAGCGGTCTTGCCTCTGATTATCGTCCTGGTCTATCTTTTGACGATGGGTCACTGGAAACTCAATCTGTGGCAAAAATTTGCGATTGTTTTGCCTTTGCTTGCTTTCCTGGTGGTTGGCTTGATCGCCAGTGTAAAAATTGGTGGCGGCGCGGACCTCCACAACATGGACATGTTCATTATTGGCTTGATGTTTGCAGGTGCGGTTGCATGGCGCAGTGGTGGCTTCAAGTGGATTGATGAGATTCATGCTGCCCCAGTTTGGGTTCAGTTTACAATGGTGGCATTGATCGTTATCCCGGGTTACAAGTCCATGATGCAGATGCGCCCAATTTCGATCACAGAAGATATAACAACAGTTGCCACTCTTGCAGATATCCATGAGGACCCCTTACCGAATCCTTTGCCAGATACGTTGCCTTCTGAACCTGACACGATAAAGGCTTTAAACCAGGTCCAGGTGGCAGTGGCAAAAGCCTCTCAGGAGGGCGAGGTTCTTTTCATGGATCAGCGTCAGCTGCTCACATTTGGTTATATCGATGTTCCGCTGGTTCCCAAGTATGATAAAAAAGTTCTGATCAACGAAGCTTTAAGCGCGAATGTCCTGTATTTTGCGGATTTTTATCGGGATTTGGAAAACCAGCGTTTTTCGTTGATTGTTACCAACCCTGTCAACAGGCGGCTGGATAAGACCGAGGGCCACTTTGGCGAAGAGAACAATGCCTGGGTAAGATGGGTCTCAATGCCTTTGTTGTGCTATTATGAACCGTTGGATCGATTGAAGCGAGTGGATGTCGAGCTTTTAGTGCCACGTCAGGATATCTCAACTTGTGATGAGGTCCTTCCAATATCTGTAAGTGAATAAATTGCCCATTGTGCTCAATAAAGTTTGAAGATGGTTCCATGGGATCGCTATACATAAATCTTCCTTATCTTGTTCCTCGCTTGATTCGTCATTTCCTGCCCGAAAAATTGGTGCGCACTTTGCTTTTACGGAGTCTCATCATCCGGCCCGGACTCGAAACCAGTGACCCGCTCGAGGCGGTCCAACGTTACGTGAATGTACTTGCAAAACGGGGGCTATCTTTTCGAGGAAAACGCATCCTGGTCTTTGGCTATGGCGGTCGCTTTGACATCGGCTTTGGGTTGTTGAAGGAAGGCGCCAAGCACGTCATTCTGTGTGATAAGTACGCCCGCCCGGATGAGCCGCATAACCGGCAGATGTTCGCAGCGCAGGAAAAATATTTTGTCGTGGAGAAGCAAGGACTTCGTCCGCGCGCCGAATGGATAACACTGCTGGAATCGGACATTCGCGAGATCCAATCATTCAAAGAAGTCGAGCCGGTAGATATAGTGCTGAGCAGTTCCGTGTATGAACATCTCAATGATGTGGAAGGGATCACGCGCGCCCTGGCAAGGCTGACAAAACCTGATGGCATCCAGATCCACTTTGTGGATCTGCGTGACCACTTCTTCAAGTACCCCTTTGAAATGCTGCGCTTTTCAGAGCACACCTGGCGCAACTGGTTGAATCCTTCCAGCAACCACAATCGCTACCGTTTGTGGGATTATCGCCGGGCGTTCGAAGCCTGCTTTGGCAACGTCGAAATCAAAACCCTCGATCACGAACCGGAAGCGTTCCGCAAGCTGGCGCTTCACATTCGCCCGGAATTTGTCAGCGGGGATCCGAACGAAGATGCTGTCACCTTGATCCGTGTAGTCGTGACAAAACCTTTGAACTAACCATGTATCTTTTCAACGAACTTCAGATTCTGCCTTTGATCCTGTTGTTGGTACTCTGGGGAGTCAGCGGATGGCTGATGACCCTCCGCTGGTTTGATCTGGAATCTCATGAACGCGGGCTGGTTGGATTGGGGGTCGGGCTGATCGTGGCCAACTGGTTAGGGAATTTTCTGGCGCGTTTCCTGCCGATGTCCATTGCTTTTTGGGCGGCAGCCTCCCTGACTCTGGTGCTGGGACTGTTTGCAGCCCGGCCGTTGAACCGTGAGATAGTGCCGGAGTGGCGCAAAATACGCTGGTGGACATGGCTCTTATTTATTTCCGCAGCCTTTATTTTTATATTGATCGGGCGCGGACTGGGAATGCTGGATGATTTCCAGAACCTTCCCACCATTTCGGTTATGGCGACCGGTGATATCCCGCCTCATGTGGCAGGCTCGCCCGATCAGCGTTATGGATACCATTACTTCCTCATCCTGGTTGGCGTGCAATTCATGCGCGTCGCCTCCGCGGCTCCCTGGACCGCCCTTGATCTGGCGCGCGGCCTGACTCTTGCCCTGGCGATCTTCCTGGTTGGTTTCCTGGCGTGGCGTCTGACGCGCAATCGGATGGTTGCCTGGGTTTCCGCCGTGTTTTTCGCGTTTGCAGGTGGTACACGCTGGCTTCTACTTCTTTTGCCCGGTACATTATTGAACAAAGTATCCTCTTCATTAACTCTCATTGGTTCCGGACAGGATAGTGGAGCCACTCTTGTCGATGCGCTTTCGCAGCCCTGGGAAGTGGCGGGCAGCGGGCCGATCCCATTTCCCTTCGCGTTCGTCAATGGTGTAAGTGCTCCGGCAGTCATGGCGCACCACGGATATGGAGTTTCCGCCCCGCTCATTCTGTTGTTGATCCTGTTGCTGGCCGGCCAGCAGCAGACATGGAAAGCCGGCATCCCGCTAACCATCCTGTTTGCCTCTCTTGCCCTGGCAAATGAGGTGGATTTCGCTCTACTCTACCTTGGTATCGTGCTTGTCGCAGTCGTGTGGATGGTTCAGAACAAAACTGTTCGCCCGCCACAATCGGCGCGGTTCTGGATTGTCGTCGTCACTCTGGCTGGTGTTTTCACGCTGATCCAGGGCGGTATGGCGACCGAAGTTTTGCGCGGCCGTTTGGATCCCTCCGCGGCGCAGGCAGATTCATATTTCAAAGTTGACTTTTCCCTTGTGCCGCCGACAGTGATCTCTTCCCATCTGGGGAAGTTGTCGCTTCTCGATCCATTCCAGTTATTGGCGGCATTATTCGAGGTGGGTCCGCTTGTTCTGGCTTTACCGCTTGCTTTGCTCTGGGGATACAAAGCCTTGCGCGAGGAAAAATGGGTGCAGGCTGCTCTGGTGGCTTCCGCAATCCCAAGCCTGCTCTCGGTCTTTATCGAATATTCGGGGAATGCAGGCATTACTGCCACCACCCGGCTGCTTTCGAATCTTTTTCTTGTCTGTAAAATTTTTGCCGTGCCGCTTTTCTGGAGTTGGTTACAGAATCAGAATGAATGGAAGCATCATGTAGTGTACGGGATCGGTATCGCCACCATCCTTGCCGGGTTTGTGCTTTTTGCCATTCAATTGATCGCCATTCCTCGCCCCGCGTATACGGAGTTCCTCACGGACATGGATGCGCGCTTCTATGAAAAGTACTGGAACCGCCTCTCGCCACCCTCAGCCTGGATCCTTGACCCCAGCATTTCACGCGCCCCGACGGTTTTTGGCCGCCAGGCAGATTCACTTGTCAACTGGGGGGCGAGCAAGCCTGAGTACAACGAGCTGGTCCACAACCCCGATCCCTATCGCCTGAACGCGGCAGGTTATAGTTACGTCTATGCCGACAAGGAGTACTGGAAGCAGTACTCCGCACAACTCGATCAGCCCTGTGTGAAGGTCCTGGAGACAGTCGAAGGCGTAAAACAGACACGTGTCGGTTCTACGCCGGATTTCCGGCGGCTGGCAGACATCTCTCAATGCAAATGAACATCCTCCAGCCTGCACGTCTCACGTTTTGGCGGTTCGTTTTTGCGGTTAGTGCGGCGCCGCCTTTCCTTGCCATTTACCAGCTTCTTGGCAGGGCAAAGAAGTTGGGCGTGGATTTTTCTGCAAGCACCGCGTGGATGGGTTTGATCGCGGGACTCGGTTTGATCGGCTTATTTTTCGTTCTGCTCCTCGCCTCGACCGGGTCCCGTTTTCGCGAGCGCCTCCTCTCCTTTGCCGAATCCCCGGAACGCGCTCCGAGTGGATTGCGCTGGGTCGGGGTCCTGCTTTTTGGTCTGGCTCTGGTGGGGTTCACCGCCGCGTTTCTGCTTCCGTTCATCAAAAGTTTCTTTGGTGTGATCGGCTGGATGCGCGTTCTGATCTTCTGGGCATTCAGTCTGACCGGAATGTGGGGCATCAAATTGTTTCGCCGGGAAACCTCCTGGTTCGTTGCGTTGATTGCCGTGATCCTCTGTCAGGTTACGCTCCATCTTTTGCTGCTGTACTGGCCGCGCGTGACCGATTATCCCTTTGCACTGGGCTGGTCGGAAACGAGCCGCTTTTATTATCCTTCCCTGTACCTCTCTGAAAAAGTATACGGCCAGCAATATCCATGGCCGATTCTGCATCCAACCCTGCACCTGCTGCTCGCGCCACCTTATCTCTTTGATGCGCCGCTGTGGGTGCACAGAGTCTGGCGGACGGCGCTCGGATATCTTTTGCTGGCGGCTGTTGTCCCGGCGTTGTTGAGCCGGCTTTCCATCCGGGAACGCGCGACGCGGTGGCTGGCCGGTCTATGGATGTTCCTGTTCCTGTTCGTTGGCCCCCTTTACTTCCATCTGGCGATTCCTGTCATCATTGTCCTGTTGGGATTTTCGAGCCGGAATGACCGTCGCACATGGATCGCAGTGCTGCTGGCATCCATCTGGTGCGGCTGGAGCCGCGTGAATTGGTATCCCATGCCGGGGATGATCGCCGCAATTCTATATTTGCTGGAGGTGCCTTATCGGGGGGAAAATGTGGCGCGCTATTTGCTCAAGCCGGGGCTCTGGTTTGTTGCAGGCACGCTGACTGCATTTCTTGCACAGCGAGTGTACATTGTTCTTTCCGGCGTGCCTGATAGTGATGTCTTTTACACCAGTTTGACATCTGATCTGCTGTGGTACCGATTGTGGCCGAACTCTTCTTTTTTCCTGGGGGTGTTACCAGGCGCTTTGATTGTATCCCTGCCGATCTGGATCGCGATGTATGTTGTAATTCGCGCGCACATCAAAGACTGGCATCCCTTGCGACTCGTGCTGATCCTGGCAGCACTGCTTGTCCTTTTCCTGGGCGGACTGGTCGTGAGTCTAAAGATCGGTGGTGGCGCAAACGTCCACAACATGGACGCTTACTTTAGCCTGTTGCTGATCGTCTTCGCTTATTTGATCTTTGCACGCTATCGCGCTGAAACTGGAGAAGCTACGCAGCCCGTCGCCCTGCATTGGCTCATCGTTGTTTTACTGCTGATCAATCCAGTCTGGTCTTTTATACAGTTCAACGTTGGTTTTGGAAGCTATGATGTTGCGAGGACGCAATCGGTCATGACCAGCCTACAGGAACATGTCGATCGGGCTAATGCCCAGAGCGGTGAGATCCTGTTCATTACCCAGCGACATCTTATTTCCATGCACATGCTGGATAATGTGACCTTAGTCCCTGAATATGAACGCGAAGATTTGATGGAAATTGCCATGGCAAATAATACACAGGCTCTGGGGAAGTTTCGTGAGGATATGGAGTCTCAACGCTTCGCATTGATCGTCGTTGACCCCCTGAACTACAATGTGATCTCAAGGCGACGCGGCTTTTCGGAAGAGAATAACGTTTGGGTCACACGGATCGTGAAATATATCCTGTGCAATTATCGCGAAGAAGTTTCCTTCCCTGCGGATGACATTGCGTTGTATGTGCCGCAGGAAGGCCCGCGGCAATGTCCGTGATTACTTTTCCAGAATGACCAGCAGGCGGGTGGCAAATAAAGCGGGGAACTGGTCCAGTAATTTTTCCAGTTTCCTGATCAGGGGCAGCATGGAGGTTGGGTACAACTGTGGTTTGGAGAATCCTCCCGAAGCGGCATACGAGATGGCGGAGAGACGAACGGTTTTGATCTTTTGCCAGTCCCCAAGTTGAGAGCGGAAACGGTTCCTAACAAAGATGCGCGTGGCATTCCCCTGGGCTGCATAGTAGTTGATCTTTTCAGGCGACCAATCCTTGGGCGCATTCCATACGATCTTCCTCATAATCGCAATGGGTTCATCGTGCGGTATACCGTAGACCAGCAATCCTAGCACGCTCATATAGGGTTCCAGCATAATGACACGCCCGCCTTTGCGAAGGACACGCACAAACTCCTGTAGTGCTGTGCCAGGATATTTCAAATGGTGGAAAACATCGGTCAGGATCAAATCTGAAATTGTTTCGTCTGCAAACGATAAACTATAGGCGTTTTCTATCTGATTGATCCACGGGTTGGGAAATAGATCGGTGCGCAGGCAATTGGGAATGACATCCCGTATATTGCCGAGTCCGGAGCCAAGCTCCACAATCTTGCTGTCTGGCAGGTTGCTCAAATTTTGCGCGATGAGACGATAGAAATCGCCGTACAATTTCTGGAGCAAAGGCTTTTGGTTCCAATATTTGTTATTTTTGTTGATATATTCCTGATGCAGATCGATGCCCATGATGGACTAACCTTTTGTAGAGTAAATCTTTACAGTAAATTGTTTGTGAAGAAGTATGAAAGTGCTAATAGTATGCCAGCAATGATGGATATACCAGCCAGGGCTGTCCCAAGAATGTTAAACACTTTACTTTTTTTCGAACCCTGGAGTGAGCGATATCCCTGCCAAAATCCGATGATGCTCAGAAGTGTCAGCATTGGGATGAAATCTTCCGCATAACGCATCGCTGCCCAGAAAAAGACGAGCAGGCAGCCAAGCGACAGCAGAAAGGAACCAGCCAAGCTGAGTGTGATCCAGTGGAAGGAAAACACTTGAGAACCATCACTTGGACCGGCTTTATTTTTCTTGAAGAGTTGTTTCAATAATTGAACTATTGGCGCGATGGCAAATATCGTAAATGGAGCAGCCGAGAGAACTCCTGTGATGGCTTGTGCCGCATAGAATTTCGGCAGGGCTATCCCGGGTAGAACACTTTCAGTCAGCCCCCTGACGGCATAAAGGAAAGGAAAGGATCCCTCCACGATAAAAGGGTGGAGCAGGTAGTTATACAAATTCTGGAAGATATATGCAGGTAAAAATAGTTCGTTCAAATGTTCCTGCAAGTAAGGTCCGGCCATGGCATAATTGAAACCGGTTTCGGCAATGGAGCCAAAGCGTGCCCAGTTGTACCACGCAAAAGCGACCGCTCCAACAGCAAGAGGTACGCCCAGGGGAATCAACCCGGTGAGGAGTTTGAGTAGTGACCGCCCGTAAAGTTTGTAAATCCAGGCAACGACCGTAAGCGTCATAAATACAACTGGAAATACCAGAACCGATCTTGTCCCCACAGCCAGTGACCAGAACATGCCTGCCAGGACAAGCCTCCAACTGGATGGGCTTGGACGATCCAGGGCTGTAAAGACTAAGAATATACCTGCAATGAAGAAGAACTGCCCTCCCGCGATGGCCGCCTCATAAATCTTGGGCCGGGTCAAAAGCCATACGGTCGGGCTGGTGAATCCGGCGACGAAGATCGAAAGGATGACCACCCACTTGGGTATGGCCGGAAAGTACCGTTCCCAGAGATGCATGATCAACAGATATTGTGACAGGAAGATCCCGCAGACAAAGACGAAGAGAAGATAAACATCGGGAATCTGTCCGTGAAACAGCATTTTGACAGGTGTGAGAAGCAGGGAGGGGGCGGAACCCCAGTAAAGATAGAATTTCCCGTTGTACAACGACAGGTCCAGCGGCACCTTGATACCCTGGCGTGCAGTCGGATCGTAGGGATTTTCCAGCGCGAGGAGAGCAGGGTCTGGCCGCAGTGAGAGGGAAAGCTCACCCTGCTGGAAGGAGGAGGCCAGTAACGCGTAGTAACTGGAAGTTGTGTCACGACTGACAGTAATGAACCAGAGATACACCGCGATCACAAGCAGCAGCGCGGGGAACGCGAACAGATCGCTCTGAATCAGTTTTTCACTAGCTGCAGACTTTTTCCACGGTACCCAGGGGAAAAGACCAACAAGGAGTCCCAGCACCAGGATAGCAATCCGGGCTTTGCCCCAGCCTGCGTTGAGCGTCAGGCCGATTTCATTCGCAAATATCCCTGCTCCAATGATCAACAACCCGGCCATCAGGAAGACAGATACTCTTCTGGTTCTTTGCATTTTCTAGGTTGCCAGACTTCAAACGAACTTCAAACGCCGCGCGGCAAAAGCAACCATACGCAGCAATAACATTCCATGTTTCCAGCGCGAGATGTTCGTGGAACCATAGGTGCGTTCGCGGTAACGGATCGGCAGGTCGACGATCTTGCGGTTGAGCTTGGCGGCGCCGAAGATCAGGTCATAATCGCCGAACGGGTCGAAATCACCGAAGTAGGAACGGTTGGCCGCGATCTGTTCATAGTCCTGCTTCCAAAGGACTTTCGTGCCGCATAATGTATCCTTGATGGGCTGCCCGAGCAGCCAGGAGAACGCCATGCTGAAGAATTTGTTGCCAAGAAAGTTAAGTGTCCGCATGGCTTCTTTTTCCATGGGATAGATCAGACGCACGCCGTTGATGAATTCACCTTTGCCAGAGACCAATGCCTCCGTGAAACGCGGCAGGTCCTCGGGAGGGACGGTCAGGTCTGCATCCAGGATCATCAACACTTCTCCGCGGGCCTGTGAGAAGCCCAGCCGCACCGCGTCAGCTTTGCCGATGCCCGTTTGTCGCAGGAGCAGGCTCGGGGTGGAGGGATGCGCCGCGATCTCGCGCTCGATGGCCGCGTACGTGTCATCCCTGGAATGTCCCTCCACAAAGATGAGCTCGGTCTCGCGGCCCATGCGCGGGGTCCGCTCGAAGATGGCTTTGATATTGCCCGATTCGTTGCGCGCCGGCACGATGACGGACACCACCGGTTCCGCAGCGCGCTCCGGGGCGGGACGCGCGATCACCAGGTTGGAAAGGGCCAGTTCGTAAAACGGCCACAACCGGACTAGGAAACGGTTCGCCAGTCCGCCCAGCGGCAGGGGCCAGAGAATTTCCTGGGTGACACGGATCGTTTCGAAGCCTGCCAGGCGCAGCAATCCATCGACATCTTCACGGGTGAGCCAGTTTTGATACAGGTTGGGACTGGCAAAGTTCAATCGTCGGGCGAGGCTGAGAGGGAATTGCCACAACCGGCTGTAAAAATTGAGGAGGATGCGCGTGTGTGGCTTGCAAAGCCGTTTGACCTGTTCGAAGACTCGCTGCACGTCCCATAGATCGTTGACCAGGTCGGACAAAATAATTGCATCGAATGTTTCATTGATCTCTGAAAGATCGTGCGCGTCGGCATGGAACAACTCGAGTTCCGGATGAAATTCTTTGGCGCGGCAGATCATTTCCTCTGAAAAATCGATGCCCACGCCACGTTCGGGTTTAAGGGCAGCAAGTAGATTGCCCTCAGCACAACCAATTTCGAGGACCTTCCGGTTGGGCCCGATATGAAAACGATAGATTTCCTGGAGACGGTGATGATACCAGCCGCCCATGCCTT
>DASTJG010000006.1:0-2941 GCA_035716785.1 Anaerolineales bacterium | reverse complement strand
CCGCGCCTGGTTGTTTGGTCCGCTCGTGGACCACGAGGATTGGCACACCGTTGCCGATCAACTGTATGCAGAGGTGTTGCCCCTGATCCCGGTTGACATCCGCGACTATGATCTGTTCTGCGATGTACAAAATATCCACGTCGAAGCGTTCGCGGCGCGACATGGATTTCCACTGCGATCTGAAAACGCAGTCATGACGGTGGTGCGCGAAAATTACAAACCATCCGCAAAGAGGCAGACACAGATCATTGCCTATCAGGAAGATTTCTTTGAGCAATTCGAGAAGCTTCACAAAGCCCTGTTCCCCAATGCGTATTTCACCGCGCGGCAGATGGTGGAAAGAATGGATGGGAATCATCAACTCCTGCTTGCGGTGGAAGAGGGTCAGTTGCTGGCATATCACTTCTACAAAATCGAACCTGAAGCAGAATCGGGCTATGTAGATTTCATCGGCACGGATGCCGCAGCGCGCGGGCGCGGGGTTGGCGCGGACCTGCTCGCCGCCGGCATCGACTGGATGCTTGCGGCCGCTTCGACGAAGAAGATCAGCCTGACGGTCAACGCCGACAATGTCCCGGCGCGCAGTTTGTACGAGAAGTTTGGCTTTGTCACCGAGCGCGTCATGCGTGGGTATCGCAAGAAGATCAGTTGAAGTAATTTGGAGGTATCATGCCTAAAAAACAAACTTTTACAGCCACCATCCAAAGTGTAGACGGTGGCGGCGCGTTCGTCGAAGTGCCCTTTGATGTGGAAGCGGCATTCGGCTCGAAGCGTCCCAAGGTCAAGGCATTGATCGAGGGCATCCCGTACCGCGGTATCCTGACTCGCATGGGTACGGATTGTCATATCCTCGGCATCCGCAAAGATATTCGTGAACAGGCCGGCAAAACATTCGGTGACACAGTGACCATTACCGTGGAACCAGATACCGAGCCGCGCGCGGTCGAAGTCCCGGCAGATTTGCTGAAGGGATTGAAAAAGGACAGGGAAGCCAAATCCTTCTTCGACAAGCTTTCCTACACTCATCAAAAGGAGTACGTGACCTGGATCACCGAAGCCAGGAAGGAAGAGACCCGCCAGAATCGGATTGCGAAGACCATCGAGATGTTGAAGAAGGGAAAGAAGAAAAGATAATCCGTCATTGCGAGGAAGCCCGAAGGGCGACGAAGCAATCCCAAATACAATGAATGAGATTGCTTTCCGAAGGCTCGCAATGACAGGACTGGAGTTAGGAGTATTCATGGAACTTAAGCCATATCTTGAAACTCTTTATGATTACAGTTACTGGGCAAACAAGCGCTATCTTGCTGTGGCAGAAACCCTCACCGACGAACAGCTTTTTCGCAAACAGGGTCACAGCTGGGACAGTGTCCACGCAGTGTTCGTACACATGATGAGTTCGGAGCGCATGTGGCCGATGCGCTGGCGCGCAGAGAAAGCTGCCTTTCTTGACCCAAAAGATTTTCCCACCATTGCATCGGTGCGCGGATACTGGGTGGATGTCGAGAAGAGCATGCGCGCCTTCATTGCTGAGCAAACCGAGGCATCCCTGCTGCGGGAAGTGACCTACACCAATCCAAAAGGCGAGACGTTCACACTGCCGTTGTGGCAGATGATGGCACATGTGCCGAATCACAATACCCATCACCGCGGCGAACTGGCGGCGATGTTCACACTGCTGAATGTCCCTCATCCGGAAGAGGAAGTGGTGCAGTATTTTTTAGTCAAGAGCGGGCAGCGGAAGGAATAAAGCTAAACAGGTGTTTATGAATCATCAAACCTCAAAGTGGATGGACTGGGCGCGGGAAATCTTTTCGCTAAGCCAATCGGGCCTTACCTACAGCGGCAATCCATACGATATCGAGCGCTACAAACGTTTGCAGGAGATCACCGCAGAGATCATTGCGGATCAATCGAACATCACGAAAGAATCGGCGCTGGAAAGTTTCTCCATGCAGGCAGGTTACATCACGCCCAAGGTGGATGTGCGCGGAGCAGTCGTTCGGGATGGGAAGATCCTACTAATCCAGGAACGGGCAGATGACAAATGGGCGATGCCCGGCGGCTGGGCCGACCTGGGGAACTCACCAGCATTCGTGGCAGAACGCGAAGTCTGGGAGGAAAGCGGGTTCCGCGTCAAGGCGGAAAAAGTGGTAGCAGTGATCGATGCCAACCGCGTCGAACCTTTTGAGTTCTATCACGCCTACAAGCTTATATTCCTGTGCAAGCTCCTGGATGGCGAGCCGCGCACCAGTCATGAAACCCTGGCTGTGGATTTCTTTGACCCGGATCATCTGCCGCCCCTGTCAAGTTATCGCACCAGCGAAGACATGCTGCAGGAAGTGTTTGCCCACATGAAAAATCCCGATCGACCGACATCATTTGACTAATGTATCCATTCTTTCGCTCTCTTCTCTTTCGGCTGGATCCCGAAGTTGCTCATCAGCTCACATTGCAGTTGATGCGACTTGGCGGTCTGGAACCGATCCATTTCATTTTGCATGCCCTGTTTTATGCGCCAGCAAAACCGGTGAATGCCTTTGGGCTGACGTTTCGAAACCCTGTGGGATTGGCGGCGGGCTACGACAAAGACGCGGTCGCGCTCAAGGGACTCACAACGCTGGGCTTTGGTCACATAGAAGTTGGAACGGTCACGCCCAAGCCTCAGCCGGGCAACCCGCGCCCGAGGATCTTTCGCCTGCCCGAGGACGAAGCCGTGATCAATCGGATGGGCTTTCCCGGCAATGGGGCCGCGTTCACAGCAGGAAACCTCAAACGTTTAAAGCTCGAAAGGCTCAAGCGTTCGAACGTGGTCATTGGGGTCAATCTCGGCAAGAATAAAGACACGCCCAATGAAGAGGCCGTGTTGGATTATCTCGAGCTGTTGCAATGCTTTGCCCCCTACGCCGGTTACCTGGCAATCAACATCAGTTCCCCGAAT
>DASTJG010000005.1:0-2301 GCA_035716785.1 Anaerolineales bacterium | reverse complement strand
GAGCAGATCTTTGTTTGCATCCAGCATCTGGCTCATGGTCGCATCATCGGGAGCATCCAGGAGCTGCTCGATAAATCCCACCTCGGGTGGCGTGGAAACCTCGCGCAGCACCTCGACCATTTTCTGAAGCTTGCCCATACGGGTGTAATCATTTTTCTCGGAGGCCTGTCGGAGCAGCTGGTTGACCACATCCACGGCATCCTGGCTAAACCCGTTCAGGTTGTCGCGCACCGCTTTGACCACATCGTCCTGCGCGAGCAGGGACTCGATGAAGTCCTGCGCCTGCTTGTAACGTGCCTCTAGTTGTTTGTCGGCCTCATTCGTAAATTTGAGCAGTTTCTCACGGATCGATTCGAGCCGCGCCTTTTCGTCGCCGGAGGCTTTATCGATTCTCTCGGAAAGCACCTGGAAGAACTGGTAATCCATGCCGCCACGCGCGATGCTCACGTATGCCCGGATGCGCGCATCACTTGAGGATTGCAGCACGATGTCCAACAGCTTCTCGCGCGTCAGCCCTTGCCCAACCTCCTGGAGAGCTTTTGTCGCAGCTTCCAGCTCTCCCACCGATTCCTTGAGGCCACGACCGAACTCTGTCTCCTCCAGAAGCTGATTCTGCAGGTCCACCATTGCCCGGGCAATGGGCTCCTGCCCGCTGCCGGCCGCGCTCTGGGCGAGGCGGCTGAACAATGCAAAGAACTGCTCGTCGAACAGGTTGGTGTTCTGCTTGATGATCTCGCTGCGGACGTCCTTGGCGCTGGCTTGCAGCAGCCGTTCCACCAACTGCACACGCTCTTGCTGCTCCTTGAGCATTTCGGGCGTGATGCCGTCCTTTTCAAGGATCGTCTGAATCATGGACTCGTAGGTCAGGTTGGCAACCGGTTTCAGCAGATAGGCTTTACGCCTCTCCGGCGGCAACCGATCGGTCACCTGCTTGATCAATGGCCCGATCAGGCGCTCCTGTTCGTTGAGCTGCATGTTAAGCTCAGGCGGGAAGTAGGTGAGCAGGAGCTCCTTCTCATTGTCGTGATAGACAATCGGTGTCGCGAGGCGGCCCTGGTAGCCGCAATGTGGACAGCGCGCCATATTAGATACCCCGCCGAGCAATCTCTGCTTGGCTTGAGGATCCTGTGTAACGTCGAAGAGTTGTTCGATATTCGCGGTAATCATCTGGCGGCAACGGGGACAGGCAATTTGAGTTTGTGGCATTATTTCATTTCCAATTTCTGAGGATAAATTGATGCGATGGTGAGTCGGTTCTGTGTTTTGGGACCGTACACATGCACCGCGGTTATTCCTGGTTGTAATCTGGTGGACAACGTTTCAGTTGGGGGCTTCGCATCCAACGTTCTACGCCAGGCTATCTGTTCCGCCCGCAGCTTAGCCCAATAACGCTTCCATCCGGTCAATATAGTCTTCCATCACCGCGAACGTTTCCTCGACTGCCTGGGGGGTGGTCAGGTCTGCACCGGCTTGCTTAAGAACATTCAACGAGTAGTCGGAGTTGCCAGCCTTGAGGAAGCCAATGTAGTTCTCTGCAGCGTCTGGTTCGCCGCGTAGGATCTTCGTGGCAAAGGCATGGGCGCCTGATATGCCGGTGGCATACGAGTAGACATAGTAGTCGTCGAAGAGATGACCAAACGTGGACCAGATCATGCCCACGCGCTCGCGATCCATGTCGAAGTTAGCACCGAAACCCTCCGCAAACAGGTCCGCCATCAGGTCGATCATCGCATCGGCAGTGTGTGGCTCACCACGCTCGGCACGCTGGTGCGTTTCCAGCTCAAAACGCGCCAGGATCGGCATCTGGAAGAAATAGCGGAAGAAATTCCCGCCGACAGCCTCCTCGAGCAACGCAAGCTGGAAGTTCTTATCGGTGGTGGTCTTCAACAAATGCCCACGCATCATCGCCTGATGGAAATTGGATGCCACTTCGGCAACAAACAGGGAGTAGTTGGTATAGATAAACGGCTGGGTCTGCCAGGTCAGATAGGAATGCATCGAATGACCGAGCTCATGTGCCAGCGTGCTCATACTGGTCACTTCGTCGGTGTAGCTCATGTTGATAAAGGGATGCGTCCCTTGCGAACCCCACGAGAACGCTCCTTCCGCCTTGCCCTGGTTGGGATAGAGGTCCACCCAGCGATCCTGCAGGCAGCCCCGGCGCACTGTCTCCACATATTCGTGCCCCAGTGGCGCGAGACTCTCGCAGATCAACTCCACAGCCCGCTCGAAGGGCACTTTCACTTTTTTCTTCGTAATCGGAGCCCACATATCATAGTAGGCGAGTTTCTTCAGCCCGAG
>DASTJG010000004.1:0-3048 GCA_035716785.1 Anaerolineales bacterium | reverse complement strand
AGGTAATTCCATACACCGATCGCCTCAACTATGTCTCCCCCCTTATCAACAACGTTGGCTATGCTCTCGCGGTTGAAAAGCTCATCGGCATCGAAGTCCCTGAAAGATGTAAATACATACGTGTCATTGCCAGTGAGCTTTCACGTATAGCGGATCATCTCACCAACGTCGCTGCGGGTGGGCTGGAGCTTGGTGCTTTTACGGCCTTCCTCTACTTTGTGGAAGCTAGGGAGCTGGTTTGGGATTTGATCGAGATGCTCTGCGGGGCGCGTGTAACAGCAAACTACGTGCGCATTGGTGGATTGAAGAACGATCTCCCGGACGGCTTCAAGGAGAAAACCAAGGAGGTATTCAAGAGGTGTCGCACCTTATGGCACGACGTTGATAAACTCCTTACCAAGAACCGCATTTTCATCGATCGAGTAAGAAACGTGGGAGCTATGCCGGCAGAGGAGGCTATAGCATATGGCTTTACGGGGCCATGCCTCAGAGCCTGTGGGGTTCCATATGATGTTCGCAAGACCCAGCCTTACCTGGTTTACGACCGGATGGATTTTGAGATTCCCATCGGCGAAACGGGCGATAACTTCGACAAGTACCTGGTGAGAATGGAGGAAATCGTTCAAAGCATGCGCATAGTTGAGCAGGCTCTTGATCAGCTGCCTCCTGGTCCCATAAATATCGATATGCCACAGTACAGATGGCAGTCGAAGGAGGATATCAGTAATAGAATCGATTCGCTGATATTCCACTTCAAGACTGTCATAGATGGCATTAAGCCACCTCCGGGCGAGATATATCTCGCCGTTGAAGGAGGCAATGGTGAACTCGGATTCTATCTGGTGAGCGACGGGACCGGCAAGCCCTACAAGTGCAGAGTGAGACCGCCTTGCTTTCCGCTTACCGCCGCAATGCCAAGGATGATGAAGGGGAGGCTCGTCGCCGATATCGTCCCCACATTCGACATGATCAACATGATCGGCGGAGAATGCGACAGGTAACCATGTTTGCAGATTTTATTGAGTCCATAGCCAAAATAGTATTCATATTCAGCGTGAACCTCGGCTTTTTTGCACCAATTCTGGGATGGGTGGAAAGGAAGCAAAGCGCTGTAATGCAGGACAGGATAGGAGCAAACCGAGCTGACATTTTCGGTTTCAAAGCGATAGGACTTTTTCACTCACTCGCCGATGCCATCAAGGTCTTGACGAAGGAGGATTTTATCCCTGCGGGGGCGAATAAGTTCTTCCACACCGTCGCACCCTTTGTGAGCCTCGTCCCCGCCATCGTCACATTTGCTGTCATTCCTTTCGGTGGGCAGTACAAGCTATTTGGTCATGACGTCAATCTGGTCATTGCTGATCTGGATGTTGGGATTCTGTTTATTTTTGCCCTCTCGTCCCTCGCTGCCTATGGGGTGGTTCTGGCGGGGTGGTCCTCTCGCAGCAACTGGTCGCTGCTGGGCGGGCTCAGGGCATCGGGGCAGATGCTATCCTATGAAGTTGCCATGGGACTCACGATAATTGGTATCATAATGGTGTATGGTACCATTAGGCTCACAGAGATTGGTGCTATTCAGGAAGATTTTTTCAGGTGGGGCATTTTCCTGCAGCCGCTGGGCTTCGTTCTGTTCATGACGTGCGCTATTGCTGAAAACAAGAGGGCTCCCTTCGATGTGCCTGAAGCAGAGTCCGAACTTGTAGCCGGCTACTTCACTGAATACAGTGGTCTCAAATTCGTCATGTTCTGGATGGGGGAATTCCTTGAGATTGTCACAATCGGCGGGATCATGACGACACTTTTCCTGGGAGCATGGCACCTGCCTTTCATTACGGATCAAAAGCTCCTGTCGTTCTTCCAATTCGCTGGACCAAATGGTGCCGCCATCTTTGCGATGCTCGTCAACATAGCAACTTTCTTTCTAAAAGTATGCTTTTTCATATGGGTCCAGATGACGATTCGATGGACACTTCCTCGCTTTAGATATGATCAGATCATGAGGTTGTGCTGGAAGATGATCCTGCCACTTGCACTTATTAACATCACAATAACCGGGTTGGTTCTTTTGCTATGGACAAAATGATAAATCTCGATCAGACAAAATGCCATCCGATGGTCGGCGTACCGCTTGAGACGCTGAAGCCCAAAAAGGTGAGAAAAGAGATAAACCTTACCCTATGGGAGAAACTCTATATTTTTGAAATCCTGAGGGGAATGAGTATCACGAGCAAGCACTTTGCCTCCAACATGATCGGCTTTGTGTTTCCTCCCAAGGGGAAAAAGAGGAGTGTCTTCACCGTCTACTATCCCGAGGAAAAGGTCACGCTTCCACCTGCGTACCGAGGAAGGCCGGTACTGGTGATGCGCAAAGATGGAACCGAGAAGTGTGTGGCATGCGGACTGTGTGAAAAGATTTGCCCAGCCTCAGCGATTTCAATCGTTGCTGGGGAAAAGGACAATGCTGACAGGTATCCTGTCAAATACTCGCTCGACATGTCCCGTTGTGTATACTGCGGCTACTGCGAAGAGGTCTGTCCCAAGGAAGCGATTGTCATGAGCTCGGAGTATGAGGGGCTGGCTCAGCGCGATCGAAGCAAACTGCTGTACAGCAAAGAGGATCTACTTAGGTCGGAAGAAAATGTGAAGGAACGAATCGAGTACATCAGGAGGATCTATTCCAAATGCAACTACTGATGTTCAATATTTTCGGTATCGGAGCTGTTGTCGCCGCGTTGATCATGGTGACCACGAAAAGACCAGTCCGCGCAGCCATGAGTTTGATAGCGACCATGTCCTTCCTGGCGGGACTTTACGTACTTCTTGATGCACATCTGATTGCAGCGCTACAGCTTATCGTTTACGCCGGCGCCATTATGGTTCTATTTCTCTTCGTCATAATGCTTCTGAATCTGGAGGAGAAGGAAGGTCGGCTGGCGGGAAAGTCGATGTTGCTGCAACTCATAAGTGTGGTGGTGGTAGGGTTGCTCTTTGTAGCGATAGCGAATCTTGTAAAAGTGAATGGTTCGCCATTGGCGCTTGGAGATGGGG
>DASTJG010000003.1:0-2059 GCA_035716785.1 Anaerolineales bacterium | reverse complement strand
CTGAGCGATGATCAATTTATTGAGCGCATTGAGATATGCTTTGGCGCTGGCGACAATGATGTCGGTATCCGCGCCGTGGCCGCCAAAGACCCGCTGGTAAACCACTTCGCTTTGCGCATCCATGGTGTGCAGACCATTCCCTCGGGTTGGGATACGAGCGTCTTCTCCACCCCTCAGCCTGCTTCGGTCGAACAGGCGGATGAGCCGACTGAAAGCGAATCCAAATAATGTAGACCCGTACACAGGTAGACAGGTAAACACATTTCTCCCCTGTGTACTTGTTTACCTATTTACTTGTATACCTGCACAGAACATATGCCGAAAACACTATTCGACAAAATATGGGAATCGCATGTTGTCACCGAACAACCCGATGCCCCGGCCATCCTCTATGTTGACTTGCACCTCGTGCATGAAGTGACCTCGCCGCAAGCCTTCACGGGTCTGCGTCAGCGTGGGCTGAAAGTCCGCCGACCGGATAAGACTCTGGCGACGATGGATCATTCCATCCCAACAACTCCGTTCAACGTGCCGATCTCCGACGCGCTAGCTGCCGCGCAAATTAAGCAAATGGAAGTCAATGCTGCCGAGTTTGGCATTACTTTGCACGGCATGGATAGCCCACATCGTGGCATTGTCCATGTGATAGGACCTGAACTAGGGCGCACACAACCGGGCATGATTATCGTTTGTGGTGATAGTCACACCGCTACGCATGGAGCCTTCGGCGCGCTTGCCTTTGGCATCGGCACGTCTGAGGTGGAACACGTGCTGGCAACACAATGCCTGCTGCAAAAGAAGCCAAAGAACTACGAAGTACGCATGAACGGGACTTTGCCAAAAGGTGTTTCTGCGAAGGATATTATTCTCGCTCTCATCGCAAAAATCGGAGTGGGCGGAGGAACGGGTCATGTCTTCGAATACACGGGCGAGGCCATTCGTGGGCTGAGCATGGAGCAGCGCATGACGATCTGCAACATGTCGATCGAAGGCGGCGCGCGGGCTGGGATGATCGCTCCCGATGACACTACGTTTGAATATCTGCATGGACGCGAATTCGCGCCGAAAGGCGAGGCATGGGATAAGACTGTCGCGAAATGGAAATCTCTTCCCACAGATGAAGGCGCAACCTACGACAAGTCCCTCACGCTCGATGCTGCTGAGCTCGAACCGATGATCACCTACGGGACCAACCCGGGCATGGGGATGAAAATTACGGATCGGATTCCCACGCTCGATTCGTGTCGAGATGGTGCTCAGCGTGCGGCGTATGAAAAAGCGTTGATGTATATGGGCCTGCAGCCCGGACAATCACTGCTTGGGCAGAAAGTGGATGTGGTCTTCATTGGTTCCTGCACCAACTCGCGTATCTCTGATCTGCGGCTGGCTGCCTCGATGTTGAAGGGACGAAAGGTTGCAGAGGACACGCGCGTCCTGGTTGTGCCTGGCTCACAGGATGTGAAGAAGCAGGCTGAGAATGAAGGCCTGGATAAAGTCTTCAAGGAAGCTGGCGCGGAATGGCGCGAAGCAGGCTGCTCGATGTGCATTGCGATGAACGGCGATCAGCTCCAGCCCGGTCAATATGCTGTTTCGACAAGCAATCGCAACTTTGAGGGCCGCCAGGGCAAAGGTGGACGAACGTTCCTTGCATCTCCACTCACCGCTGCGGCGACTGCCATCCATGGCATGGTGACAGATGTAAGGACAATGTTGGGATGACCATGACCACTGATGAAGTTTGGAAACTGCCCGACATCGTGAACCGCTTTCTCTCTTACCGCGCTGCCATTCCTCTTGCTCAGGAACAGATCGGCGTGATGATATCGATTCTCAGGGCCAGAGAACAACCTGTTGGGAAATTTCTAGATCTTGGCTGCGGGGATGGCATCCTGGGCGCGGCAATTCTTGGCGAATACCCGTCCGCGCATGGAGTGATGGCGGATTTCTCGGAACCGATGCTTGGTCAGGCGCGCGAACAACTCAATGAGTATGCCGGTCAGCTCTCGTTTGAGAATCTTGACTATGGCGACCCCGCCTGGGTCAACCGGATGCAGACATA
>DASTJG010000002.1:0-3371 GCA_035716785.1 Anaerolineales bacterium | reverse complement strand
CTCACCGTGTATGCTTCCTGGCTGCGTACATCGACCACAATTGCCTCGCCGCTGGCAATGGCAACCCTGGCTCTTTCCAGGTCCACGCGTGGGATTTGGGCTTCGGTGAGAGGAGCGCCTCCCGACGTTGGTGTAGGGACCCATTCAACGATGGTGGTCAGCGCGGGTCCAGGGGTCGGCGACGAGGGGGTGGTCTGCGTGTTACATGCTGTTATCAGGAACAAGATCAAAAAGGAAGAGATGGTTTTTGTCATCGTTACTTCAGAAAAAACTCGGACACGAGTTTAGCCCATGTCCGAGTATAGACACTATAGTTCGGCGTAGCGATCAACGCGCTTGCCGATGATCGCCAGGCTGTCATCCCAAAACTTGTGCTTTGTGATGTCAATGCCGAAGCGTTTGGCAAGCTTGGCAGCCGTCTCTTCACCGGTGGAGGCAAGCAGGTTTTTGTAGTCTGCCACAAAATCCGCGCCGCGCTGTTTGTAAATGGCATACAAGCCGGTGGCAAATAACAAACCGAACGCATATGGATAATTGTAGAACGACAGTCCGGATGAATAATAATGTGGTTTCCACGTCCACATGAACTTTTGCAGATAACGTTCATCCAGCCCGTCGCCATAAGCAGCCTTCTGGGCACGTTCCATGATATCGTTGAAGTCATCGGCGGAAAGCTCGGATTGTTCGCGGCGTTCGAAAACTTCCTTTTCAAAGAGATAGCGGGAATAGATATCCACCACCACCTGTCCCGCGCCCTGGATCTGCGCTTCGAGCACCGCCAGTTCCTCCTGCGGATCCTGCGTGGATGCCAGCACTGCTTCCGTGACGATCGTCTCACACATGGTGGAAGCGGTTTCTGCCAGGGTCATCGGGGTAAGCTGCTGCAGGACGGTCTTGTTCGCCTGATAAGCGCATTCATTGTGGAAGGCATGTCCCAATTCATGTGCCAGCGTGCTGACCTGATCGAATGAGCCATCGAAGTTGGAAAGGATGCGGCTTTCCTTCAAGCCCTGCACTTCCATACAGAACGCGCCGCCGCGCTTGCCATCGCGTTGTTCTGCGTCGATCCAGTTATTGTCGAAGGCACGCTTGGCAAAGGCTGCGAGATCAGGCGAGAACTTGCCGAAATTTTCGAGGATAAAATCGCGCGCTTCCTCGAAGGAATAGACTTTATCCGTTTTGCCCATGGGGGCGAAGATATCCCACCAGGCAAGTTTCTCCTTGCCCAATTTCTTCGCCTTCGCATGCCAGTACCTGCGGAATATGGGGAAGGAATCCTGCATGGCAGTCAGCATGGCATCGAGAGTCTTGCGGTCCATGCGCGCCGCTTCCAGCGAGGAATGGATCGCATCCCTGCGCCCGCGTTTTTTGTTCAACGTGTTCGCTTCCCCCTTGACCCCGTTCAGGCAGGCCGCCAGAGTTTCCTGCACTTCCTCCCAGGCTTTGTTCTCGGCTTCGTAGCCGCGTCGACGCGTGGCTTCGTCGGGATGCGAACGCAGTTTAATCAGTGCGGGCATGGGCAGCTTTTGGGTTTTGCCGTCCAGCTCGAAGTCCACGGAAAGCTGCGAGGTGACCGTTCCCTGAAGTTTTTCGAAGGCGTTGCCTCCACTCAGTGACATTTCTGCAGCCAGCGCCTCTTCCGCTTCGCTCATCAGATATTTGCTTTGCCCGGCGGCTTCCCGCAGCATAAACGCGTGAGCTGCAGCGGACCTGTCCTTCTGGATCACCTGGTCGAGCTTTGGCGCGATCTTACCCAGCCAGGCTTTGAAGCGGGTCATCAACTGGTTCATCGGCAGGCTGGCCTGCTCGAATTCGGAGAGCGTTTTCATCGCGACTTTGTCGCGCGAGTTGGTGCTGACATAGGAATAAATGAACGGCACGATGGTGGCAGAAAGCGTCTGGATCTTGTTGACCTGATCGATGGCTTTTCCCACCAGTGGGGCCAGTTCCCTGGCGCTTGTCTTTGCGTCCGCTTTGCTAAGTTTGTTCTTGAAGAATCTCTCGAACACAGCCACCTGTTTTTTGTAATCTTCAATGGCGGCTTTGAATTCCCTGGATTCGAGCGATGGATAAACGTTGGAGAGATCCCAACGTGGGGCAGAAATTGTCATGAGGCACTCCTTGAAATGATGTGAATCAAGTATACCAAAGGGGCAAGCTTGCTGATTTGCTCATTTAACAGTTTGGTTTGCTTGCCTTTTGTTCTCAAAGCCTATACAATGAAAACGCATAAACCCATGGAGGCTCTATGAAACAAGACCGTTTCCTGACCGGCATTTTGATTGGCATCGCCGTTCTGGTAGTGATGGCACTGGCAGTTTTTTTTATTCGCAAAGATTCGCAATCTTATGTTTCAGAGGGTACGCCCGAGGGAGTGGTTCATAACTACGTGCTGGCTGTGTTAAATGGCGACTATCAGAAGGCCTACAGTTATCTTGCTGACCTTGAGAACAAGCCAACCTATGAGGAGTTCAGAGATGCCTTTATCAAAGGAATGGTCAACCCGAACAATTCCGCTGTGGACATCGGCGAATCGGAAATCAACAACGACACTGCCTCCGTCGAAGTTGCCATGATCTACAACCCCAGTGACCCGTTTTCCACGGGCTATCGCGATACGCAACGCGCGATCCTGGTCAAGCAGGATGGTGAGTGGAAGTTGTCTTCCATGCCGGGCTATTATTTCTGGGAGTACAGCTGGTATCAGGAAAAAGTAAAGTGACATCACTGAGGAGCACATCATGAAATCCATTCGTCGCCTGTATTTTTATCTCGTTGCTCTTATCAGCATCGAGGTGGTGTTGTGGGGGCTGGTTGGTCTGTTACGTTCGATTGTCGATGAAACCATATCCGGCGGTGCCGATGCACTGGCGCAAGCCCTGGCATTGATCCTCGTCGGCGTGCCGATTTTCCTCATCCACTGGCTATGGGCCCAGCGCGCCGCGGCGCGTGACGAGGAAGAAAAGACTGCCACACTGCGCGCGGTCTTTTTCTATGCAATTTTGCTTGGCACATTGATCCCGGTTGTGCAAAACCTGTTGTCGTTCATCGACCGTGCCCTGGTCCAGGGTGCGGGGCTGGGAGTCGGGCGTGCCTTCAGTGCCTTCCGGAATCAAACGCTCGCCGATAATCTCATTGCCATCGTCATGAATGGCTTCGTGGCAGGCTATTTCTGGAATGTCCTGCGCGGCGAATGGACGACGCTGCCCGACAAAGAAAACTTCACAGAAGTCCGGCGCTTGTATCGTTACATCTGGATGCTCTACGGTTTGCTGATGACGGTCTTCGGCGCGCAGCAGATCTTGCGCTTTCTCTTCTATATTCCCGGAAATGGTTTGGGAGAATTGGGACGGGAAGTTGTAGTCAATGGC
>DASTJG010000001.1:0-3213 GCA_035716785.1 Anaerolineales bacterium | reverse complement strand
ACTGCATTGATCTTCGGGTTATGCGTTTCGATGCGCTGGATTGCCTCCTCCACCAGGTCTGCCGGAGATACCTTTTTCTTGCGAACCAATTCCGCCAGCCCCAACCCGTCATATTGATGATAAGCAGAGAAACTCATTTTTATTTTCCTTTTGTGTTGAAATACAAGTATTTTTTATCTTCGCTTCCAGGCGAACCAAGTCAGAGCGATCAGTGGCAGGAACGCCGCAGACCCACAAATAGGGGATGACCTTTGTGGTGCAGATGTAGGCGTCGCTTCGGGAGCCTCGGCGCGGGTGGGTTCTACTTGCGAGATGTGCTCCTTCGTGGGCGCAGGAGTGGCTGGCAGGGTCGCAGCAGACTCAGTGGAGATGATCACCTCCAGCGTGGGAGGGAGCGCGGTCGGAGTTTGCGTCAGCCAGGGGAAATCGTAGCGATCTCCATTTTGAATGATGCCCCCATAAAGCAGACTGGTCATACTGTAGGCAATCTCTTGAACGACCGTGTCATTAGGCGCCAACTCCAGTGCCGTATGGATCTCGTTCAATGCACGTATTGCTTCAGGAGTCGTAGTTCCTCCCATTACGTCCCACATCGCACGATATGCCAGCAGATCGGCAAAGCCGGCGTGCCATTGGGCGTCATTCGGCTTAAGTGACAGACACTTCTCGTAGGCTTCCAGGCTCAACTGATATAACTGCTGTCCACCCTCATCTTCGCGATATCCTTTGACCGATAGAAAAGCAAGTTTATAGGCCTTCGCCAGCATGCCCCACGACTCACCATCATTAGGATACTTGGCAACCTGTTTCTGTGCGCTAAGCACAGTTTCCCAGGCCGAGGGAGCGATCAGCGCGAATTCCATGTTGTACTCCCAACCCGTCGGTTCGAGGTCCTCAAAGTGCCAGCGGACCTCATTGCCCTGAAACACACCGCCGGGCGTTGTCCCTCCCCAGCCAGTCTCCTGATCCATAACATTCTGCGGGTTGGCTTCGTAGGGAAGCCGCAAAATGATATCTGCGCTGCCGATGCTTTCTTTCCAGCTTGCCCCGGTCTCCAGAACATAATAGAACACTGTAGCCGGATAATACCCCGTCCCTTCAAGATCATACGTCACGCGGATGGAAACGTCCTGCCCGGCCGGGAAGGTAATATCAAATTCTGCCCAGGGGAGCATCTCGGCATTGTTTTTTTTGACGCTATCGTCTGAATATCTGTAGTCGGGATAAGTGACACGCCGATGTTGAACCTGTTTTCCATTGACCTGGATCAGGAGGTTGTTTATCTCCGGGTATTCCCACCGCCCGTCATTCACAGAGATAGGGAAGCGTGCCGCCATGCTTTCGTCTATGGTACCCAGGTTATGCATGGTGAAATCTGCAGTGACATGGGCATCCCCCAGGCTGCGTGGTTCGATATCTTTCAATACTTCGATGATCACAGTTTCCGCCACCATGCGGACCTGTGTCACTTCCACGCCCGGCTGTGGATTGCTGCCCGGAGGGTAGAGTGGCGGCGCCACATCCGCGCGGGCATTCGACGGGAGTGCCAGTAGAACAAAAAGCAGAGCCACAAAGCAGAGACGTCTCATAAATGACCTCACAACTGACATGGTGATGTTCGAATGGATTATAGCATTCAGGTAAATTCTTTATTGAGATCAAAAAAGACCAGGTCTTTTACGAACCTGGCCTTGTTCTATTTTACGTTTATGGTCCCGGACGCCATTTCATTTTCATATATCGAGTTCCACCTTCGAGTTCATCCAGCATTTGCGCGAGACGCTTTTCTTTGGTTTCATCCCGTTTTGCGCGGATGATCCAGCCGATGTAATCGTTCTGTTGATAATCGGGTCTGGCGTGGTAGGCATCCATCAGGCCGCGTTCGAGCAGGGCTGTGCGGATGTGCTCCGGCATTTTGTGACGGGTGCGAGTGAGTGCCATGAGACCATCCTATTCCGGTACCACGGCAATCGCATCCATCTCTGCCAGGAAATCGGGATGTGCCAGCCCTGCGACAAACATGACCGAGATGACCGGCGGGTTGGGTCGGTTTCCCCAAACACGTTGGAACGCTTCAAAGCCCACTTGTAGGGACTGTCCTTGAACCACATAGATATTCCATTTGACGATGTGCTCCAATTGCGCGCCGACAGCGGCCAGGGCCACCTGGACATTCTTCAAAATTTGTTCTGTCTGTGCTTTGAGGTCACCTTTCCCAACGATCGCCCCCGATGGATCGACAGCATCCTGTCCCCCGATATAGATCGTCCTGGCAGGGCCGGTTACGCTGACAACGTTTGAGAACGCAGGGGTCTTCGGCAAACCGTTCGGGTTGAGATATTGCACCTGACCCTTCACATGAGTTGTTTCAGAAGTTCGAGTCATTTTCAAATCCTTTCTAAGGTTAGCTTTTCAGATGGAAAGTTTTATGAATGTGTCTGGCGATAGCGGGAGGTCTTTGCCATATTCCCGCAGCGTTTCATCAAACACCAGCGACGCTTCCCCGGGCGGGACGTATCCACGAACATCAGCCCACAGTTCGGGTTTTCGCAGGCGCGAATCCTGGACCGGAATTCCCCCGAGAACAGATCGATCGCGTCGCGGGCGATGAGTGAGAGAGCCTCCATCGCCGTAGCGGAGGCGCGCCAGGATATCTTTCCATCCGGCTTTAACTGCGGGGGCAGGTCCGGTGCCAGGGCTACGCGATTGATGGTGTTCACATCCTCGGGCAGGGGAGTTTCCTTTTGCCGGATGGACTCTGCAGCCCGCCAGACCGCTTCCCGTAAAGAGAGCGCGATATTGAACTCTTCTGAACTGACCCGCACATTGTCCAACTGCAGGGGAGAGGCAGCGAACCAGTCAGCCAGATCTGATGGTCCATGAAGACTCTCCCAGTAGGAGCGCTTTCCCGTTTCGCCGCCGGTCTGGGTAAAATCGATGCATAATCGCCCGGCGATGAAAATGAAACGTGCCCATTCACCGTTTGAAATCGATTTCGCGTTTGGTTTCGTGTTGATATTCACGACACCAGTATAAATGGTTTCTTGAGCATCGTCAACACCTCTTTTACTAGTGTTTACGAAACTCTCATTCATTGACAACTTACTAACTAGTAAGTAAAATCAGATAATAATGGTCAGAAATACAAATACCAAACGAGCGATCATGGATTTAGCGGAGTCCTTCATCCAGGACAAGGGCTTCAACGGCTTT